>NZ_JBFBHG010000008.1:0-107671 GCF_040685095.1 Microbacterium sp. NPDC089189 | reverse complement strand
GGCACCGGCACCGGGACCACCGAGGGCGCCACGACCGACGGAACCGACGGCATCGCCAGCGGCACCCAGGTCACCGCACCCATCGGCATCCCCGTAACAGTCGGCGGCAACGCCATCTCCCTCACCGGAGACAGCACCACCACCGACACCGCCACCACCGCACCGAGCGGCACCGGCACCGGGACCACCGAGGGCGCCACGACCGACGGAACCGACGGCATCGCCAGCGGCACCCAGGTCACCGCACCCATCGGCATCCCCGTCACGATCGGCGGCAACGCCATCTCCCTCACCGGAGACAGCACCACCACCGACACCGCCACCACCGCACCGAGCGGCACCGGCACCGGCACCGGGACCACCGAGGGCGCCACGACCGACGGAACCGACGGCATCGCCAGCGGCACCCAGGTCACCGCACCCATCGGCATCCCCGTGACGATCGGCGGGAACGCCATCTCCCTCACCGGAGACAGCACCACCACCGACACCGCCACCACCGCACCGAGCGGCACCGGCACCCCGGTCTCGACCGGCGGGGAGGACGGCATCCTCGGCGGCACCCAGCTGGCACTGCCGGTCGCCGTGCCGATCACCATCGGGGGGAACGCGATCTCGGTCACGGGTGACACGACGACGGAGGGATCGGTGACCGAGCCGATCCCCACGACGCCGGTCATTCCGACCATCCCGGTCGACCCCACCGAGCCGGTGAACCCCACCAATCCGGTCGACCCCTCGTTCCCGGTGGACCCGGGCACACCGGTCACCCCCGGAACGCCGTCTGACGGCGGTGCGGTCATCACGCCGGGCGCACCCGCTGTGGCTAACGCCGGCTCGGCGACCGTCGCAGACGCGACGTCGGCCCTCGCCGCCACGGGCGGCACGGATCCGGGCGGCCTCGCTGCCGTCGCCGTGCTGCTGAGCCTGGCCGGTCTGCTGCTGCTGACCGGTCGGCGGCGGAGCGCCAGCCGAGTCTGACGCACGCGCCCGGATGGCGCGGAGCCCCTGCGGCTTCGCGCCATCCGGCGTGCCCGCGCGCAGCAACGACGACGCGGGATGTCACGGACCCGAAGGCCCGCGGCATCCCGCGTCGATCGAGCTCCCGGAGGAGCCGAGGAATTACTTGGCAGCAACCACCTGGAGGGTGATCACGGCGGTCACGTCGTCGCGCAGACGAACCGTGGCCTCGTGCAGGCCCACCGACTTGATCGGCGAGGTGAACTGCACCTTGCGCTTGTCGATCTCGCCGATGCCGGCGGTCTTGACAGCGTTGGCGACGTCCTCGGTCTTGACCGAGCCGAAGAGGCGTCCCTCGGCTCCGGCCTTGACCGTGAGCTTGACCTTGTCGGCCTCGAGAGCGTTCTTCAGCGCCACAGCGTCTTCGTGGGCGTGGATCGCGCGCGCCTCGCGAGCGGCACGGATCGAAGCAACCTGCTTCTCGCCACCGCGCGTCCACGCGACAGCGAAGCCCTGGGGGATGAGGTAGTTGCGGGCGTACCCGTTCTTGACCTCGATCACGTCACCGGCGCTACCGAGCCCGGTGACCTCATTCGTGAGAATCAGCTTTGCCATGGTGTATCCCCTTACCGGCCTGCGCCAGCGTAGGGCAGGAGCGCCATTTCGCGAGCGTTCTTGATCGCACGTGCGATCAGGCGCTGCTCCTGCACCGAGACACCGGTGATACGACGGGCGCGGATCTTCCCGCGCTCCGAGATGAACTTGCGAAGCGTGGCGACGTCCTTGTAATCAATGACGCCAACGCGGATCGCCTTCGCGGGAGCGGCGTTCTTCGCGCCCTTCCGCGGCTTGCGGCGGTCGCCGCTCGACTTTCCAGCCATGTTGTTTCCTTAAACGGGTGTGTGTCGGATGCAGCGGCCCGCCGCATCCGCAATCTCAGATCAGAAGGGAGTGTCGTCGCCGTAGGTGCCAGGAGCACCCCAGGCGTCGGCACCGCCGCTGTTGCCGCCAGCGTTCGGGGTGCTGTTCGCAGAACCGGGGGTCGCCCACGGCTCTTCGGCAGCGACCTGCTGCGGGCGCGACTGGCCCCCGCCACCACCGCTGCCACCTGCTGCGCGCGTCACCTGTGCGGTGGCGTAACGCAGGCTCGGGCCGATTTCGTCGACTTCGAGCTCGATGGAGGTGCGGTTGGCGCCTTCGCGGTCCTGGTAGGAACGCTGCTTCAGGCGACCGGTGGCGATGACGCGGCTTCCCTTGGTGAGGGATCCGGCGACATGTTCGGCGAACTCCCGCCACACCGAGGCGCGGAGGAACAGCGCGTCGCCGTCCTTCCACTCACCCGACGCGCGATCGAAATTGCGCGGCGTCGATGCGATGGTGAAGTTCGCGACGGGAAGCCCGTTCTGCGTGTACCGCAGTTCGGGGTCGGCCGTGAGGTTTCCCACGACGGTGATGACAGTTTCGCCGGCCATGAGCCTTACGCCTTTGCGACCTTCGCGGGAGCGGCAGCCTTGCGAGCAGCCTTCTCCTCGGAACGCTTCGCCTCGGCGGCGACCAGCGCGATGGCCTCTTCGGCACGGAGGACCTTGGTACGCAGGATCGACTCGTTCAGCTTGAGCTGACGGTCGAGCTCCTGCGTGGCCTCGCTCGTGGCGGTGAAGTTGACGACGGCGTAGAGGCCCTCGGTCTTCTTCTGAATCTCGTACGCGAACCGGCGACGACCCCAAACATCGACCTTCTCGATCGAGCCACCATCATTCGTGATGACCTTCAAGAACTTGTCGAGGTTCGGCGCGACCTGGCGCTCGTCGATCTCGGGGTCGAAAATGACCATGAGTTCGTACTGGTGCGAGTGCGTCACTAACCCACCTCCTTCGGACTAGAACGGCTACCGGGCATTTCCCGGCAGCAGGAGGGTGCAATGCACGTTGTCCGGACTGATACCGACATGGCGGTGGCCAGACAACCTCGACAGTCTAGCGGATGCAGCATGGTGCCGCATCCGCCGCCTTCGCGGCGTCATCGGGGCCCGGTAGCGTGGCCGCATGGAGTGGACGGCGGACGTCTCGGTCGGAGAATGGCTGCGCGAGCGGATCGACCCGTGGCGCGGAACGATGCACGACGTGGTGCCGCGCGGGTTCGCCGCGTACGCCCGGGTGCTGCATCCGACCACACGGTCGCGGCCCGTCGGGCGCGACTGGCCGCCCATCCCTCAGGACAGGCACCGCCGGGAGTGGGAGCGCTTCGCCGACGACGGGGTGCAGATCGAGACGGAGCCCGCACTGTGGCGTGATGCCGCGGCGTCGTTCGGCACGACCCTGCATCCCCTCGCGCAGTGGGGCGCCCTGGTGAAATCGCGCGGCGACGAGTGGTCGCCGTCCGACTGGCAGCAGGCGCAGTCCGCGGACGGCTGGCAGTACGACGCCCCCCGGGAGGGCGAGCTGGATGCGGCCGTGACCGCCGCCCTCGCCCAGCACCTGGTCGCGCGGGCGGGAGCCCAGGCGGGGTACGCCGCCGTCTGGTCGGGATGGGGCGGGTTGCTCGGTCACATGGGCGTCACCCCGTCACGCGGGTTCCTCACCCTCACCGCCGGCGAGGACGACGACGCCGACCTCGCCCGCCACCGCGAGATGCTGGCGCTGAGCCGGTCGGATCCGTTCAACCGCCCCTACGCCACCGAGACCTGGCAGCGCGGGATCCTGGCGGACGACGTGTCGCGGGGGCCGCTGCTGGAGTTGCCCGGCCGCGAGCACGTGCTCTTCGCCGGGGCGCTCGAGGTCTTCGCCGACCCGCTGTGGCAGCGCCGCGTGCCGTGGCACGACGTCGAGCTCGAGAACGCGGGCTTCGCGAGCACGGCGGCGTCGCCGAGTCTGCTCTGGCCGGACGACAGGTCGTGGGTGCTCACCACCGACGTGGACTGGGACTCGACGATCGTCGGCGGGGATGCGGATCTCATCGCCGCCATCTGCGCCGACCCGGCGCTGGAGGCACTGCCCATCGCCGCGGACTCGTCGTTGCAGTGGGACGCGGACGAGGTCAACCGATGACGCCGCGGTTCGACCCGTCGGCCCTCACCGCTCCGGTCGACCGGCAGGAGGTCCGCGCCTTCCGACGCTCGCGGAAGACGGCCGGCTCGACCAGCGCCGCCAGCGTCGCCATCGCGATCGTCGTCTCGATCATCGGCGCGCTCGTTCTCATCCCCACCTTCGTGGGCACCCTGATCTCGGTGTTCGCGGCGTTCGGCACGGGCGGTCTTTCCCTGATCGCCCTGGTGCCGCTGCTGGCTCTGATCGCTGTCGTCGGCCTCGGGGTGTTCTTCGGCATCCGGGCCTTCCTCGGCGCCGGGGTGCGCGCATACCGGCTCTCGCGCTTCGCGCAGGCCAACGGCATGGCCTACGTGGGTTCCATCAACAACCCGCCCCTGCCGGGCATGATCTTCTCGCACGGGTCGAGTCGCGCCGCGAACGACGCCGTGCGCGGCGAGAAGCCGCGCTTCGTCGAGTTCGCGAACTACCGCTACACGACGGGGTCCGGCAAGAACCGCACCACCCACCGGTGGGGATACGTGGCCATCAAGCTCGACGTGCCGCTGCCGCACATCGTGCTCGACGCACTCGGCAACAACGGCCTGTTCGGGGCGTCCAACCTGCCGATGGCGTTCCGCACCGAGCAGCGGCTCAGCCTCGAGGGGGACTTCGACCGGTACTTCTCGCTCTACTGCCCCGAGGGGTACGAACGCGATGCGCTCTATCTGTTCACCCCCGACGTGATGGCGCGCTTCATCGACAACGCCGCCGCGCTGGACGTCGAGATCGTCGACGACTGGCTCTTCCTCTATACGAAGCGCGATGTCAGCACTCTCGACCCGGCGACGTGGGCCTGGCTGTTCGGCACCGTCGGCGCGATCCTCGACAAGCTCGCGCAGTGGTCGCGGTGGCGCGACGACCGCCTGGCGGCGGAGGCGTCCGGGGCCGCACCGGCCCCGATCGCCGGAGCACCCGTCGCCGACCCGGCCGATCCGGTGCCGTTCGCCCCGCCCGCGGGCATGCTCAGGCCGCCTCCCGGTGTCGCCGCGGGCGGCCGCCGTCTCCGTGGGCGCGTGCCGTGGGCGGCGTTGATCGTGGTCGGAGCGTTCGTGTTGCTCTGGATCGTCTCGCAGATGGGAATCCTGGGCGCGTTGTTCCTGCACTGACCGGGTCGGTCATTGTGGCGTGAGAACAATCTCATGTCCAGAGGTGCGGTGGTCGCTGTGCTGCGCCTCTAGCGTGGAAGCGGGCGCAGCTGCGTCCCCACACAGCACACGAAGGAACCCGCCCATGCGCAAGCTCGCTCCCCTCGCCCTCTCCGCGATCGCCCTGCTCGCCCTTGCCGGCTGTGCCGGCGGCGGCTCGAACGCGGGCGGTGGCGACAGCAACCAGTCCGTCGCCGACGCCTGCGCCATCGCCGAAGACAAGCTCACCGCCGCCCAGAGCGAGCTGAACGAGTCGATGTCGGCCGCCACGTCGGGCGACTACAGCGCCGCCTCCGACGTCATCAGCTCCTTCTCCGCCAGCTTCGACGAGGCGCTGGACGAGATCTCGAACCCCGAGGTCGAGGCCGCGCTCAGCGGCGTCGCCGCCGACTACGAGAAGATCGGCGCCGCCCTCGAGCAGCTCTCCGACATCGGCACCGACCCGGAGAAGGTCGACGAGATGACGGCACTGTCGAACGAGATGACCGAGGTCTCCTCGAGCCTGCAGACCAGCGCCACCGAGCTCGCCGAGCTCTGCAGCTGAGATCAGCACGAGAAAGGGCCGGCCGCATCGCGGTCGGCCCTTTCTCGTGCTCTCCGGCGACCGTTCATGCGGGAGAACCGACAGATTCCACGATCCCGGCCGGGCCGACGCGGTCGGAGTGATGGACTCGTCCGGGCTTCGCCGCGGCGCCCCTGAGGATGCACGTCGCGGCGGAGTCCCTCGAGAAGGAGACCCGATGGTGACACGAATCCGCCAGCGCTGGGCGCTGTTCGCCGCGACCAGGCCGACGCTCGCGCAGCTCGTCGTGTTCGTCGTGCTGAACGTGGGCGTCACGGTGCTGCAGCTCGTGCTGATGCCCGTGTCGAAGGCCCTGTTCGGGCTCACTCCGCTCGTGGACACCGGCTTCCAGGCGCTGCCCATCGGCTCGTTCTTCATCTTCGACTACGCGGCCGGCCCGCTTCCCGAGGGCGGCGGCGGACTCGCCTACTTCCTCGCCGTGCAACTGACCCTCGCGATCGCGCAGGTCGTCAACTTCTTCGCCCAGCGCAACATCACCTTCAAGTCCAACACCAACGTGTGGTGGGCCGCTCTCTGGTACGCGGTGGCGTACGTGGTGATCACGTTCGGCGCCGCGGCCCTCCAGAGCGTCTACAAGGGCCCCGTGTACGACCTGTTCATCACCGTGTGGGGCATGGGGGCGACGGGCGAGACGATCGCCGACGTCATCACGATGCTCATCAACGCGTTGATCTCGTGCGCGGTGTTCTTCCCGATCTTCAAGATCATCTTCCGGCGCGAGCCCGAGGACGAGACGGTGCCCGAGGACCGGGTGCCCGTCGGCGCCTGATCCCCGCTAAGAGGAAGGCCCCGCCGCAGTCGACAGCGGCACCCACTTCTCCCTACGATGAGCGCACGACCTGGGGGGTATGGCGATGTCTACGGTTCACGAGGATCCATCGAGACGAACGACAGAGCGCGCGGATGCGACCGGGCTCGACATCACGGCCATCATCTGCGCCTTTGTCGTCGCCCCCGTCGGAATCATCTTGGGAGCGGTGTCCCGGGCCCAGGCCACGAAACGAGGTGTGGGCGCGAACACACTCTCGACGCTAGCGATCGTGCTCGGCTCCGTTTTCACCGCGTTGGGGATTCTTGCTGTTGTCGTGCCGATCGTCGTCTTCGGGACGATGGCCGGGAACGCTGTCTCGGAAAGGGACCGTCAAGAGGCCTGCGCCGACCTGTCCCCCCACGTCGCTGCGCTTACGACGTACGGCCTCCTCACCCCGATCACCGGAGAAACACCACCGGACGACGCTGCGGAGTTCGAGGCACAGACACGAGCCGTCAACGAGATTGCTGAGATCGTGCTCGCCCGCCCACGGGAGGACACCATCGCGGAGTCTGCGGAAAGCGTTCGGAGCTATTCACTCGACGTCCTCAATGGGTTCGGCTTCGACGGTCCGACCCAACTCGCTCGGGCGGCCCTGTCGGCGGAGGCGTCTGTCGGCTCCGCACGCGGACTCGCGAGCGCGATCGAGGGCTACTGCGGGGTCAACTAGGCAGCGAGCCGTCCCCCGCGGCGGGTGCCAGGTCGAAGGCCACGAGCTCGTCGTCGGTCAGCATGCGCGACCGGATGAGGAACCGCATGCCCGTCGGTCCCTCGACGCTGAAGCCCGCCCCGCGGCCCGGCACGACGTCGATCGTCAGGTGCGTGTACTTCCAGTACTCGAACTGCGAGACCGACATGTACACCTCGATCGGGTCGTCCACGCCCGCATCGATCGCGCCCAACAGCACGTCACCGGGACCGGTGAGGAACATCCCCACCGGGTAGCACATGGGCGAGCTGCCGTCGCAGCATCCCCCCGACTGATGGAACATGAGCGGGCCGTGCTGGATCGTGAGATCCCGCAACAGCGCCGCGGCCGCATCCGTCACGGCCACCCGGTGGTAGGCGTCCATGTCAGAAGAAGCCCATCGGGCCCTCGGCGTAGGACACCAGCAGGTTCTTCGTCTGCTGGTAGTGATCGAGCATCTTGAGGTGGTTCTCGCGTCCGATGCCGGACTGCTTGTAGCCGCCGAAGGCCGCGTGCGCCGGGTACTGGTGGTACGTGTTCGTCCACACCCGGCCCGCCTCGATGCCGCGCCCCGCCCGGTACGCGGTGTCGCCCGACCGGCTCCACACGCCGGCACCCAGGCCGTACAGGGTGTCGTTGGCGATGCTGATCGCGTCGTCGAAGTCGCTGAACGCGGTGACCGAGACGACCGGACCGAAGATCTCCTCCTGGAAGATGCGCATGTCGTTCGTCCCCTCGAACACGGTCGGCGCCACGTAGTAGCCCCCGCTCAGTTCGCCGCCGAGGTCGACGCGCTCCCCACCGGTGAGCAGCTTGGCGCCGCCCTCCTTGCCGATGTCGATGTAGGACAGGATCTTCTCGAGCTGATCGTTGGACGCCTGCGCACCGATCATCGTGGCGGGATCCAGCGGGTTGCCCTGCACGATCCTGCCCACGCGATCGAGCCCGTCGCCCAGGAACTCGTCGTAGATCGAGCGCTGGATAAGCGCCCGCGACGGGCACGTGCAGACCTCGCCCTGATTGAGCGCGAAGAACGTGAAACCTTCGAGAGCCTTGTCGTAGTAGTCGTCGCGCTGGCGCGCCACATCCTCGAAGAAGACGTTGGCGCTCTTCCCGCCCAGCTCCAGCGTCACGGGGATGAGGTTCTGCGACGCGTACTGCATGATGAGCCGGCCCGTGGTGGTCTCGCCGGTGAAGGCGACCTTGCGGATGCGGCGATGCTGCGCCAGGGGTGCGCCCGCCTCGATCCCGAACCCGTTGACGATGTTGACCACGCCCGGCGGCAGCAGATCGCCGATGAGATCGAACAGCAGCAGGATCGACGCCGGGGTCTGCTCGGCGGGCTTCAGCACGACGCAGTTGCCGGCGGCGAGCGCCGGAGCGAGCTTCCACGTCGCCATGAGGATGGGGAAGTTCCACGGGATGATCTGACCCACCACACCGAGCGGCTCGTGGAAGTGGTAGGCCACGGTGTCTTCGTCGATCTGGCTGAGCGAGCCCTCCTGCGCACGCAGCACGCCCGCGAAGTAGCGGAAGTGATCGACGACCAGCGGGATGTCGGCACCCAGCGTCTCGCGGACGGGCTTGCCGTTCTCCCACGTCTCGGCGACGGCGATCATCTCGAGGTTCTGCTCGACGCGGTCGGCGATCTTGTTGAGGATGTTGGCCCGTTCTGCGGGGGTCGTCTTCTTCCACGAGGCGAATGCCTGCCATGCCACATCCACGGCGCGGTCGATGTCTTCGCTAGTGCCGCGACCGACCTCGCAGAACGGCTTGCCGGTGATCGGGGTGATGTTCTCGAAGTACTGGCCCTTGACCGGCTCGACGAACTCGCCGCCGATGTAGTGGCCGTAGCGGGAGCGGTACTGGGCGATGGATCCCTTCGTGCCCGGGGCGGCGTAGACGCTCGACACGCCTTCTTCGACGATCGTCATGGTGTCTCCTTCGACGGTGATGACGACGCGACCTCGTCGTCGCGTTCCCTCGGAGGCTACGGCGGGCGAGGTTGCATCCGGTTGCGCCGCAGGCGACCGGGCGCGGTCAGTCGTCCAGGGACTCCAGCCGCGCGACGAGTCCCGCGCGCTTGGGGGATCTCGCCGGGAGCATCTCGAGGCAGAGCCGGAGGATCTCGGAGTCGGTGGCGGCCGCATCCGTCTCGGCGAAGGCGAGGAGCACGTCGAGCGACGCCTCGGCGAGCAGCGCTTCGCGCAGGGCCAGCCGCACCGACGCGCGGAACTGCTCGACGCCGGGAGCGACCGACTCGGGGAGGACGTCGCCGCGGTAGGCGGCGAGCGCCACCCGGTGCGCGCCGCGGTCGAGCAGCGACAGCACGCGGTGCGCATCGGTCTCGACGTCCGTGTCCACCCGGTACGGACGCGACTCCAGCGTCATCGCCGGCGCGATGCGGGCGAGCACCTTGCGCAGCCGCACGATCTCGGCCCGCAGGGTGACCGCGGTGTCGCCATCGCCGTAGACGAGCTCGCCCAGGCGCTCCGCCGAGAGTCCCTGCCGGTGCGTCGCGAGCATCAGGAGGATCTCGGCGTGCCGTGCGCTCACCTCCGCGATCCGTGCGTCCTGGTCGCCGGTGACCTCGAGCTGGGCGCGGTCGCGACCCAGCACCCGCAGGGCGACCTGCACGTGCTGGGGCTCCCGGGAGCGCCGCACGGGGGCGCGGCGGCGTCCGCTCTCCGCCCGCATCCGGCTGAGCAGCAGCTCGCCCTCGACCGCGCGTGCGGTCGCGTCGACGAGGAGCCGGGCCTGCGAGGTCACGACCTGCTCGCCGCCGGTGATGTCGATGACCCCCAGCACCTCGCGCGTCTGCGGATCATGGACGGGAGCCGCCGTGCACGACCACGGTTGCACCAGCCTGTTGAAGTGCTCCGCTCCGCGGATCTGCACCGAGCGGCCCAGTGCGAGCGCCGTCCCCGGCGCTGAGGTGCCGACGGCCTCCTCCGACCAGTTCGCGCCTGGGACGAAGCCCATGTCGGCGGTCAGCAGTCGCACGCGCCGGTCGCCCTCGACCCACAGCAGGCGCCCGGCCGCATCCCCCACCGCGATCGCGACGCCGGAGTCGTCGGGGTCGCCCGGGATCAGCAGTTCGCGGATCATGTCCATGACCCCGGCCAGCGGATGCGCGGTGCGATGCCGCAGCAGAAGGTCGGCGCTCAGCGCGAGCGGCGGCAGCGCCTCGACCCCGACGAGGCCGTCGATCGAACGACGCCAGCTGTCGCGAACGACCCCGCGCACGTCGCGCAGCCGCGCGTCATCCGCATTGCCGCTGACGAATTCGTCGTGGGCGCGCTCGATGATCGAACGCGACGCGTCCGCGGTGGGACGCGGGGGCGACCACGGCGAGGACATCCGGGACCTCCGATCGACGGTGACGGCGGTGGCCCCAGTGTAGGTCGGTCGCCGCCGGCGCGGCAGGGCCACATCCGACATGCACTAACGCGCTGATCGCACTACTGTGCATCGCGTGGTACTGTCCATCACGGAAGGGGAGGTCGCATGGACACCACGCAACTGTTAAAGGGGGTGCTGGACGCCGCCGTGCTCGCCGTCGTGCAGCACGAGGACGCCTACGGGTACGACATCGTGCGCCGGCTGCGGGACGCCGGGCTCGGCGACGTCGGCGACGCATCCGTCTACGGCACGCTGCGCCGGCTCTACAGCGCGGGCGCGCTCTCGAGCTACGTCGTGCCGTCGGATGGCGGCCCGCACCGCAAGTACTACGCGATCAACCCGCAGGGGCGGGAGACGCTCGACGCCCAGCGCCGTGACTGGGCGTCGTTCTCGCGCGCGATGACCGACCTGCTCGACACCAGCCGCACTCCCTCCCTGCGCACGATCGGAGAAGCACGATGACCCTCACCGTGACCACGCCGCACGACATCGCGGCCTTCGCGCGCGCCGTGCGCACGCACCTCGACGATCTGCCCGCCGACGAGGTCGACGACCTGCTCGACGGCCTCGAGGCGGATCTGGCGGAGCAGGCGTCCGACAGCGGTGCTGAGTTCACCCTCCCCGACGCCGCGGCGTACGCCACCGAGCTGCGCACCGCCGCGGGACTGCCCGACCGCGCCGAAGGACCGGCGCCGCGGGTGCCGCTGCGCGAACGTGCGGAACGTCTCCGAGCGGATGCCGCCCGCCGCATCCGCTCGTCGCGCACCGGCGATGCCGTGCTCGATCTGCTGGTCTCGCTGCGCCCGCTGTGGTGGGTCGTCCGCGGTGTCGCCCTGTACGTGACGCTGACGCTGCTGACCGTGCCGCTGCTCGGTCGCGTCGACATCGTTCCCGGCGACGCGCTCGCGTGGGCGGTGCTGTTCGGGTCTCTCGTGCTGAGCGTGCAGTGGGGACGCGGGATGTGGCTTCCGACGCGCTGGCTGCGGGTCGTGCGGGTCGGCGTCAACGCGGTGACGAGCGTCGTCGCGGTCATCATGCTGCTCGCGGCCCCCACCGTCCTGCCGCAGATCTTCGCTCCGCAGGCCGCGATGTCGTACGAGTACATCGACAACAGCCAGCCGGGTCTCGTGCTCGACGGTCAGCGCGTGCGCAACGTCTTCGCCTACGACGCGGAGGGCCGGCCCCTCACCGACGTGCAGCTGTTCACCGAGCAGGGTGAACCGCTGACGACGATCGGCACCGGAGGCACGTCCGAGAACTGGTTGTGGGACCAGTACTTCGCCGGGGGCGGCGGGCCGGTGCCCTCGCCCGTCGCCGGCACCGGCACCGCGGCGCTGTGGAACGTGTTCCCGCTGCGCGAGACGCTCGATGCCGACGAGTACGGCAACCCGGCCGTGGACTCGGCGACCACGCCGGCGCCGCCCCGTGCGTCCGTACCGGCCATCGTGCCCCTGGTCCCGCCCGCGGGTGCGACGCCCGCCGCGACCCCGCTCCCCGAGGCCACATCGGCGCCCGGGTCGACACCGTCGGCCGATCCTTCTGCCGCACCGACCGCCGAGCCGATGACGGTGACGCCGTGAGCGGGGCCGTCGCCACCGGTCTGCCGGCCGACGGCACGCCGCAGCCCCCGCCCGCGCCCCCGGCATCCGCCCCGCGGATCGTCAGCGTCGATCTGACCCACCTGGTGCGCGCGGCCCTGGACGCCGACCCCACCGACTGACCCCCCGGGTGAGGCGATCCCGGGGCCAGGGGTGGGGGGTGGCCCCGGGGCCAGGGGTGGGGGGTAGTCCCGGGACCGGGGTGGGGATGCCCCTGCCTCGCGCCGACGGCATCCCCATCCGAGGACGATCGGTTGAGCCGAGGACTCCTGCGCCCCGAACATCCTCGCCTCGGCCGATCCTCCTCGGCCCGCCCGCGCCCCGCCACGCTCAGCCCTCACGCTCGGCCCGACCCCACTCCGCCCAGCCCCACAAAACCCGCACGCGCGTGAGCGGAGGAGATCGAGCGAAGGGAGGAGCGGATGCGGCGGATCGGTCCTCCGCTCGGTGGATCTCCTCCGCCGGCGGGCGAACAACGCGAACAACGGGAGCAACGAGCACCGCGCCGCACCCGTGAGGTCAGCCGCGCTCGGCCCACCAGGCGAGGAGGCGCCGCTCGGTCTCGTCGGGGCCCAGCACGCCCTCGTCGAGGCGCAGGTTGAGCAGGAAGCGGTAGGCCTCGCCCACCTCGCGACCCGGTCCGATGCCGAGCAGTCGCTGGATGTCGTTGCCGTCGAGCTCGGGGCGGATCGCGTCGAGCTCCTCCTGCTCGCGCAGGGCGGCGATGCGGTCCTCGATGTCGTCGTACGCGGTGCGCAGGCGCGCGGCCTTGCGCTTGTTGCGCGTGGTGACGTCGGCGCGGGTGAGGATGTGGAGACGTTCGAGCTCGGGGCCGGCGTCGCGCACGTAGCGGCGCACCGCGGCGTCGGTCCAGGCGCCCTCGGCGTACCCGAAGAAACGCAGGTGCAGCTCGACCAGCAGAGCGACGCTGTCGATCGTCGCGGCATCGAAGCGCAGGTCGCGCAGGCGCTTGCGCGCCATCCGCGCACCCTTGATGTCGTGGTGGTGGAACGTGACACCGCCCCCGGGCTCCAGGCGTCGGGTCGCCGGCTTGCCGATGTCGTGCAGAAGGGCCGCGAGCCGCAGCGGCACATCCGGTGGGCTGCCCGGATGACGCGCCTTCTCGAGATCGATGGCCTGGCGCAGCACCGTCAGCGAGTGCTCGTAGACGTCCTTGTGGTGGTGGTGCTCGTCGACCTCGAGCTGCAGGGCGGGCACCTCGGGCAGGAACTCGCCGATGAGCCCGGTCTCGACCAGCAGCCGGATGCCGCGCACCGGGTCGTCGCTCTGCAACAGCCGCACGAGCTCGGCCTGGATGCGCTCGGGGCTGACGATCGCGATCGTGTCGCGCAGCTGCTCGATCGCCGCGAGGGTATCGGCCTCGACCTCGAACGACAGCTGCGCGCTGAAGCGCGCGGCGCGCAGCATCCGCAACGGGTCGTCTCCGAAGCTCACCCGCGGATCCGCAGGCGTGCGCAGGACCCCGCGCACCAGGTCCTCGACACCACCGTTCGGATCGACGAGCGACGGACCCGGCACCCGCAGCGCCATCGCGTTGACCGTGAAGTCCCGACGCACGAGATCGTCGGCGAGGGTGTCGCCGAACGCCACCTCGGGCTTGCGCGTCACCCCGTCGTAGCTGTCGGCGCGGTAGGTGGTGATCTCGACCTGCTCGCCCCGCACGCGGGCACCGATCGTGCCGAAGGCGCGGCCGATGTCCCACTGCGCGGTCGAGATGGGGGTGACGATGCGCAGGATGTCGTCGGGCCGGGCGTTCGTGGTGAAGTCGAGGTCGTGCGTGGGACGCCCCAGCAGGGCGTCACGGACGGGACCGCCCACGACCGCCAGCTCGAAGCCGGCGGCATCGAAGGCACGGGCGAGCTCCGCGACCACGGGTGAGTCGGCCAGCTCGCCCAGGCGCGCGAGACCGTCGGCCATGTTCAGCATGTTGTCGAGCCTATCCGCGCGGCCCGTCCGCGATCGCGAGCTGCCCGGTGAACAGCAGCTCGCGCACACGCGGGCGCAGGTCGTCGGAGAGAGCGTCCGCATCCACCTCCAGGAGTCCCGCGATGGCGCCGATCAGCACGCCCACCGGCAGGTCGCCGTCCGAGGCGCCGACGAGCGCCGCCAGCGCGGGATCGACCTCGAGCACCCGGGCGAGCCCGCCGCCCTGGCGCAGCTCGATGACGCTCGGCGACTCGGCACCGGGAAGGTGGTGGCGCGCCTCAGTGACGTCGGCCGCGACCTGCATCACGGCCGCGTCGAGGGCGTCGTCGTCGAGGCCGGCCAGCACACGGTCGGTCTCCCACGCGGCGTCGAGGTGCGCGGCGAGCGGCCCGTGGTCGACGGCCTGCGCGACCCGCTCGAACCGCGCCAGCGCAGAGCCCTCCGTCAGCTGCACCCACCCCATCCCGATGCCCGTCACGCCGCGCGCCTCGAAGTCGTCGAGCCACGCCGTCAGCAGGGCGTCGTGCGCCGGGGTGCCCGGCCGCATCCCGCCGTCGCGCACCCAGAGCTCGGCGTACCGCACGGGGTCGAGGTGCTCGCGCTCGATGACCCAGGCTCCGATGCCCTGGGTCCAGGACCGCACCCGGTCGAGGCCGGCGAGGCCGTCGCGGTCCTCCCAGTTGCCCAGCAGCGCCGCGCGGCCGCCGGACTCGAGGTGCGCTCGGAGGGAGGTGACGACGTCGGCCATCAGCGCGTCGCCCGCACGCCCGCCGTCGCGGTACTCGTAGGCCGGCACATCGGCGCTCCGCGGCGTGATGACGAAGGGCGGGTTCGACGCGATGAACGCGAACCGCTCGTCGTGCACAGGGGCGAAGAGGTCGCCCACCCGCACGTCGATGCGGTCGAGGCCGTTCAGCTCCGCGCCCAGCCGCGTGAAGGCCGCTGCTCGCTCCGAGATGTCGGTGGCAACGACCGAGAACCCCCGGCGTCGCAGCTCGAACGCGATGAGTCCGCACCCGCATCCCAGATCCAGCGCCGCGCCCGTCCCGCTCTCGGGCAGCATGGCCACGAGCGTGCGCCCTGCCCCGCCCACCCCGAGCACATGGTCCGGCCGCAGCGGGAACACGCCCGCGAGCTCGTCGAGGTCGCTCACGATCCACCCGTCCGCGCCGTCCGAGAACACGTGCGGGCGGATGGCGAGAGCTGCCCGCACCGTCTCGCCGTCACGGACGAGCACCCCGGCCCGCTCGGCCCCCTCGAGGCCCGTGCTCGAGAGGGCTGCGGCGACGGATGCGGCCGGCACCGCATCACCGCAGACGAAGAGCCGAGCCAGAACCGCCACCGGATCGTCGCCCCGGCGCTCCAGCATCCGCCGCGCGGGTACGGCGTCGGCGCGAGTGAGCGCCGCGAACGCGGCATCGCCGCAACGGGCCTTCAGTGCGGCGTCGGTGAAGGGGGCCGCGGCGAGATCCGTCGCCAGGGCGCGGGCGGGGGTGAGATCCATGAGTCCATTCAAGCGGGCGCGGGTGCCGGGGTTTACACCGACACCACCCGTAGAATCATGTGCGACCACGCGGGACGTGTCCGCGCAGGAGCCCCTTCCGAATGATCCCGATTCCGGCCCACGCGGGCAGCACCGCGACGCAACGGCGCTCGCGCCTTCTCTCGGTGATCCTCGCGGTGATCGTGCTGCTGGGCCTGTCGACACCCGCGCACGCCTCGACCCCGACGCCCTCACCGACGCTCAGCGGCGACGCGGAGCTCTCGCTCGCCGCCGCCGACAACGGCCTGATGACGCCCGGCGACCCCCTCTCGGTGCTGGTCTCGCTCGCCAACGGCACGCCCGCGCGCATCCCCGGCACCGCCGCCACGGTCTACATCGGCGACGAGCCGATCCCCGATCGCGCCGGCCTCACCGCATGGTCGTCGGCCTCCGACGTCCCGTCCGGGCGCGCCATCGGCGCGCTCACGATCGACGAGACCGCCTCCGGCCAGACCACGACGGCCAGCATCGTTCTTCCGGGTGACGACGAAGCGATCGCCACGCGCGCCGCCGGCATCTACCCCCTCTGGGTGGATGCGGGCGCCTTCTCGGCGCGGTCGACGATCGCCGTGGGCGTGCAGGGCGCAGGAAGCGTCGGCGTGATCGTGCCGATCGTCGCCGGGACGAGCGAACGGGGCCTGCTCACCGCGGCGCGCCTGGAGTCGCTGACCGCACCGGACGGGGCCCTGACGGCCCGACTCGATGCGGTCGAGGGGACCTCCGCCATCCTCGCCATCGACCCCGCGGTCGTCGCCGCGGTGCGCGTGCTCGGCTCGTCGGCGCCCGAGAGCGCGCGCGAGTGGCTCACCCGGCTCACCGCCCTTCCCAACCAGCGCTTCGCCCTGCAGTTCGGCGACGCCGATGTCGCCGCGCAGATCGCCGCCGGGCTCGCCGCTCCCCTCCAGCCGACGGCACTGACCGCCTACCTCGACGACTCGGCCGCTGTCGCGCCGACGCCGAGCCCCAGTGCCACCGCCGCGCCGGCCGAGCCGGTCGCGCCATCGCTGGACGAGCTTCTCGATGTCGGCGCGACGATCGAGCCGCCGGTGTACTGGCCGCTCCAGGGAACGGCCGGCCCGCAGCTGGCCTCTGCGCTGCACACCGCCACCCCCGGCGCGCTCACCCTCGTCTCCTCCCTCGATACGACGGCCCCCGAGGGCAGCACGGTCGTCGCTCGCGGTGCGGTCGGCGACGCCGGCGTGCTGGTGACCGACAGCATCGCGTCCGACGCGCTGCGCACCGCGGCGAGCAGCGGCGACGCCGTCGCGCGCGATGCCGCGCTGGCATCCGCATCCGCCCAGCTCGTTCTGGCCTCGATCGAGGCCGGCGGCGCTCCCCTGCTCGTCACGGTGGGACGCGAGTCGTCGGTCGACGCCGCCGGTCTCCGTGCCGCTGTCACCGCCGTCGCGGGGCTCCCTGGGGTGTCCCCGGTGGCGCTGACGGGTGTCGCGGCCTCCCCGGCGAGTCCCGTCGGTCTGGCCGAGGGCACGGTGGATGCGGCCCGCTCCGACGCCGTCACGTCGCTCCTCGCGGGAGCCGAGCAGATCGAGCTCTTCGCCACGGTGCTCGACGATCCGTCGCTGCTGACCGGCACCGAGCGGGCATCGAGCCTTCAGATGCTCGGAGCGGCATGGGTCGTCGACGGCGCGGACTGGACCACGGCGATGGCCGATCACCGGATCGCCACGACAGCCACTCTGAACTCCGTCGACATCGTTCCCTCGAGCTCGCTCAACCTGCTGACGGCCGGCACGAACCTGCGCTTCTGGATCCGGAACGACCTCCCCTACCCCGTCAACGTGGTGCTGATCGCCGCCCCCGACGACCTGCGCGTCGACATCGATCGCGAGACGGCCGTGACCGCCGGCCCCGCCGCGAACACCGCCGTCGAGGTGCCCGTGCACGCCCGCATCGGCAACGGCGACGTGCGCATCGATCTGAGCCTTCGCAGCCCCGCCATGGTCCCGGTGGGATCCACCCAGACGGTCGACGTCAACGTGCGGGCCGACTGGGAGGGCATCGGGCTCGTGACACTCGGCGTCCTGGCCGCGGGCTTCCTGATCATCGGGGTGATCCGCACGGTGCGTCGCCGCCGCCGTCTCGCCGCCCGCGGTGAACGAGGCGACGACACGGACGACACCGGATCCCCCACCGACACCGAACGGAACGACCTGTCATGAGCGGTCTCGGACGCGCCAGCGTGCTGCTGGGCGCGGGAACCATGGTGTCCCGCGTCACGGGGCTCGTCCGGACGATCGTGCTGGTCGCCGTCCTCGGCTCGGTGGCGTCGCGCGCGGGCGACGCGTTCGCCCTGGCCAACCAGCTCCCGAACAACGTCTACGCGATCATCTCCGCCGGAGTGCTCACCGCGGTCATCGTGCCGCAGATCGTGCGCGAGAGCGCCAAGAAGGACGGCGGGCAGCGGTTCATCTCGGCCCTGTTCACGGCGGGCATCGTGCTCCTGCTGGCGGTGACGGCGGTGGTGACCCTGCTCGCCCCGCTGCTGATCACCCTCTACGCACCCAACTACACGCCCGAGCAGCACGCCCTGGCGACGGCCTTCGCGTACTGGTGCCTGCCGCAGATCTTCTTCTACGGTCTGTACTCGCTGCTCGGCGAGACCCTCAACGCGCGCCGTGTGTTCGGTCCGTTCACGTGGGCACCCGTGCTTAACAACGTCATCTCCATCGCCGGCTTCCTCGTGCTCATGGCGCTGTTCGGCTCCGATCTGACCGCCGTCTCGGACTGGACGCCCGCGATGATCGCCGCCCTCGGTGGCACGGCCACGTTCGGCATCGCGGTGCAGGCGATCGTCCTGCTCGCCTTCTGGCGGGGAACGGGGCTGCACCTGCGCCCCAACTTCCGCTGGCGCGGGCTGGGCTTTCGCAACATGGGGCGTCTGGCGGGATGGACCGCGGCCATGGTCATCGTCGGCCAGGTGGCGGGCATCGTGCAGACCCGGGTGATCTCGGAGGCCTCGGGCGAGGACGCATCCGTCTTCGCCATACAGAACGCCTGGCTCATCTTCATGCTGCCGTACTCGATCATCGTGCTGTCGATCGGAACCCCGTACTTCACCCAGATCAGCGAGCACGCCGCCGCCGATCGGCTCGACGACGTCCGTGCGGATGTGGGGCGCAGCATCCGCATCATCAGCCTCTTCATCGTCGTGGCCACCGCCGCCCTCGCCGTCGCCGCCGTCCCCGCCTCGCGGATCATCGTGAACGGGGCCGATGACGCCGTCGCCCTGGCCCCGGTGCTGCTCTGCTACCTGGTCAGCCTGCTGCCGCTCTCGGTCCTCTTCGTCATCCAGCGCACGTTCTACGCCTTCGATGACACGCGCACCCCCTTCATCTTCACCACACTCCAGGGCGTGCTCGTGGTCGTCACCGCCCTCATCGCCGCCGCGACGCTGCCCAACGTGTGGCTCGCCGCCGGTGTCGCCCTGGGCCAGTCGGTCGCCATCACCGTGCAGGCGATCGTCGCGACGGTTCTGCTGCGTCGACGCCTCGGGCACCTCGGCATCCGGTCCTGGATCACGGCCATCCTCCGCTTCGCCCTCGCGGCCATCCCCGCTGCCGCAGCCGGATGGGGCGTGTTCCTGCTGCTCGGCGGTGCGTCCGGGTGGACCACCTCCGACAAGCTCTTCGGCGCGCTCGGCACCGGCATCGTCGGCGCCGCCAGCCTGATCGTCTACCTCGTCGTCCTCGCCGCGCTGCGGACCCCCGAACTCGCCCCCGCGATGGGCATGTTCCGGCGACTGCTTCCGCGTCGGTGACGCCCCCGTCCCCGCCAGGAATGCCACGCGATTAGCATGTGTTGAGCACTCCGAACCCCTCAAGGAGAACCCCCGTGCGTCAGCTCATCATCATCGGTTCCGGCCCCGCCGGATACACCGCCGCCATCTACGCCGCCCGGGCCAACCTGGCGCCGCTGGTGATCGCCAGCTCGGTCGAGGCCGGCGGTGAACTCATGAACACCACCGAGGTGGAGAACTTCCCGGGCTTCCCCGAGGCGATCCAGGGTCCGGACCTCATGACGAAGATGCAGGAGCAGGCCGAGAAGTTCGGCGCCGAGGTGCTCTACGACGACGTCACCGAACTGGATCTGTCGGGTCCCGTCAAGCGCGTGTCGCTCGGCAGCGGTCGCACCGAGGAGGCCGCGGCGGTCATCTTCGCCACCGGCTCCGCCTACCGCCGCATCGGTCTGGCCGGCGAGGACCACCTGTCCGGCCGTGGCGTGTCCTGGTGCGCCACCTGCGACGGCTTCTTCTTCCGCGAGCGCACGATCGCCGTCGTCGGCGGCGGCGACTCCGCGATGGAGGAGGCGACCTTCCTCACCCGCTTCGCCTCCAAGGTCTACGTGATCCACCGTCGCGGCGAGCTCCGCGCGTCGAAGATCATGCAGGAGCGCGCATTCGCCAACGAGAAGATCGAGTTCATCTGGAACGCCGCGGTCGTCGACATCCTCGGCGACGAGGCGGTCACCGCGGTCGTGCTCGAGGACACGGTCGACGGGTCGCGCCGCGAGCTGCCGCTGCAGGGCGTGTTCGTGGCCATCGGCAACGACCCGCGCACCAAGCTCGTCCACGGACAGCTCGAGCTCACCCCCGAGGGCACCATCTGGGTGGACGGGCGCTCGTCGCGCACCTCGATCCCCGGTGTCTTCGCGGCAGGCGACGTGATCGACCCCACCTACCGCCAGGCCGTGACCGCGGCCGCGAGCGGAACGGTCGCCGCTCTCGACGCCGAGCACTTCCTCGCCGCCCTCGATGAGGCCGGCGCCCCGCAGCCCGACGGCGACCAGATCGAGGGCCTCCCGGTCGCCTGAGGGAACAACTCCGCACGTCCCGGCGTTCTCGTCGGGTGAAGGCTTACATCGAAGGGAAATGACAATGACTGCGAAGGCGACGAGCTCGAGCACGTGGACCCAGGACGTTCTCGAGGCTGACGGCCCGGTTCTGGTCGACTTCTGGGCCGCCTGGTGCGGTCCGTGTCGCATGGTGGCCCCGGTTCTCGATGAGATCCAGGCCGAGAACCCGGAGAAGATCACGGTTCTCAAGCTCAATGTGGACGAGAACCCGGATCTGGCCATGAAGTACCAGATCACCTCCATCCCCGCGATGAAGGTGTTCCAGGGCGGAGAGGTCAAGACGACGATCATCGGCGCCAAGCCGAAGTTCGCTCTGGAGCAGGATCTGGCCGCGTTCATCGGCTGACATCCCGCTGCAACGAGAGAAGCCCCCGACCGCTTGGTCGGGGGCTTCTCTCGTTCGGTTCGGTCGGGCGGTCACGACATGTCGGAGCGCACCGTGGCGTCCCACCGACGCGGGGTGTTGGTCTCGCCCAGCAAGCGCCACACCGCCTGTGTGAGCGGCGGGTACTCGAGAGCGATCTGGCGCAGGACGCGGTAGTGGCGAGCGGCATTGGGCTTGCCGCCGCCGTTCTCGGCGATATTCTCGGCGCGCAGGGTGAAGACGACGAGCTCGTCGACGGTCGGCAGCTCCTCCATGAAATCCCAGGGGTCTTCACCGGAGCGCAGGCGCTCGTGCACCAGCACGGACAACTCGTCGGACGCCTCGGCACGCAGCAGTTCGAGGCTCGCTCGACGTCGCGGACTATCGGGTGTCATACCTCAAGCCTACGATCCCGACGCGGGGTGACGGGTCGATTCATCGACCCTGACGGCGCTCCCCGACTCAGGCTCCGAGGCTGTCCTCACCGAGTTCGGCGAGGATGCGATTCAGATCCTGGATGGTTGCGAAATCAATGATGACCTGGCCTTTTCGTGCCGACAGGGCGATCTTGACACGCGTGTTCAGTCGATCACCCAGGCGCTCCGCGACCTCATCGAGGTGGGCGCGTCGGGCTCCCGCCTTGGGTGCCGGGCGCGCGGCGCCGACTGTGCCCTTGGCTGCGGCCTCGGCCGCACGGACCGACAGATCCTCGTTGACGATCTTGTCGGCGAGACGGCGCATACCGTCCGCGTCGTCGAGAGAGAGGATCGCCCGCGCGTGACCGGCGGTGAGCACACCGGCGGCCACCCGCTGCTGCACGGGCATGGGCAGACGCAGCAACCGGATGGTGTTCGAGATCTGCGGACGCGAGCGCCCGATGCGGGTCGCCAGCTCCTCCTGCGTGATTCCGAAGTCCTCGAGAAGCTGCTGATACGCCGAGGCCTCTTCCAGGGGATTCAGCTGCGAGCGGTGCAGGTTCTCGAGCAGAGCGTCGCGCAGCAGATCTTCGTCCGCTGTCTCGCGGAGGATCGCCGGAATCATCTCGAGGCCGGCCTCGCGCGCGGCGCGCGTGCGCCGCTCCCCCATGATCAGCTCATAGGTGCCATCCCCGGTATCGCGCACGACGACGGGCTGCAGCACACCGAACTCCCGCACCGAGTGCACGAGCTCCGCCAGATCATCCGCATCGAAATGCGTCCGCGGCTGCCGCGGGTTCGGGACGATCGAGTGAGGATCGATCTGGATGAGGCGTGCACCCGGCACGCTGACCAGATCGTCCGCCACGACCTCCTCGGGAGCAGCCGTCGCGGCCGCCGAGGACGCGCCGGGGAAGAACACGTCGACAGGACGCGCCTCCGACGGCTCCGACGTCGGGATGAGTGCCCCGATCCCGCGGCCCAGTCCGGTTCGCTTCGCCATCAGCGCTTCCCTTCGTTCATCGAGGGCGCATCGCCCTCGGAGTCTGTGGATCCTCGACCGAGCAGCTCGACCGCGGCTTCGCGGTAGGCCACGGCGCCGGCGGACTGCCCGTCGTAGGCGATCACCGTCTGCCCGAAACTCGGCGCTTCCGATACCCGCACCGATCGAGGGATGACCGTCGCCATGACTTCGCGCGGGAAGTGCGTCCGCACCTCTTCGGCGACCTGCTGAGCGAGCCTCGTCCGCCCGTCGTACATCGTCAACAGGATCGTGGAGACATGCAGCGGTGGATTGAGGTGCTTCTGGATCATTTGGACGCTTCCCAGCAGCTGGCTCAGCCCCTCGAGCGCGTAGTACTCGCACTGGATGGGGATCAGAACCTCGTCTGCCGCCGTGAAAGCGTTGATGGTGAGGAGACCGAGCGACGGCGGGCAGTCGATCAGCACGACATGCGGCGGCTCGGCCGTGTTGGCCAGGTAGTCGTCAAGAGCCCGGCGAAGGCGGTGCTCACGGGCGACCTGCGAGACGAGCTCGATCTCGGCGCCGGCCAGGTGGATGGTGGAGGGCGCGCACGTCAACAACGGCGACTCCGGGCTCGTCTGCACGATGTCAGCGAGGGGGAACTCGTCGATGAGGACGTCGTACACACTGGGGATGTCGGCGGTGTGCGGCACACCGAGGGCCGTGGAGGCATTTCCCTGCGGATCCAGGTCGATGACGAGGACACGAGCGCCGGCACTCGCGAGTGCCGCAGCGAGGTTGACGGTGGTGGTGGTCTTACCCACGCCGCCCTTCTGGTTCGACACCGTCAGGGTGCGCGTGCGAACCGGCAACGAGACGGTGGCGTCCGCCAAGGCACGACGACGAGCACGGAGATCCGCGAGTTCGCGGGCCAGGGGAGTGTCGTCACCGAAGTCAACGGCTGCGGTATCGGGATGTTTCACGTGAAACACGTCACCTTTCCCAGAGAACGGACACGGACAACTCTATGCGGGGCCGGGGACACCCCGGGACAGGATGTTTCACGTGAAACATCCCGCGGATCACGCGCGGCGGACCCACCCGCGCACGACGCGCGTCGGAACATCGAGCACGTCCGCACCGACGGCCTCGACACGAAGGTCGGTGACCTTGTGGGCGCGGATCTGCTTCGCCGCCTTCTCGATCTCCGCGTCCGCCGAGATTCCCTTGAGCAGGATCAGTTCGCCGCCGTCCCGGACGAGGGGCGCCGTCAGAGGAAGCAAGGTTCGCAGAGCGCTGACGGCCCGAGCGGTCACCGCATCCAAGACAGCGCCTTCCGACCAGTCCTCGGATCGGCCGCGGTGCACTTCCACGTTCGAGAGGCCCAACTCGTCAGCCTGCTCCTGCAGCCACTGGGTGCGCCGCTCCATGGGCTCGATGAGGACCCACGTGATGTCGGGTCGTGCGATCGCGCCGACGAGACCCGGCAGCCCTGCACCCGAGCCCACGTCACCGACGCGCCCTGTGGGGAACAGTGGTGCGGTGATCGCGCTGTTGAGGATGTGACGGGTCCAGAGGCGCGGAAGCTCGAGCGGGCCGATCAGTCCGCGGATCTCGCCCTGCTCCGCCAGGTTGCGCGTGAACCGGCGGGCGTTCTCGATGTGATCGCCGAAGATCTGCGCCGCGACGGCGGGTTCCGGCTCCAGCGCGTCCATCAATGTTTCACGTGAAACAGTCACGCCCGACGCAGCACGGTGTGACGCTGCGGGCCCTCGCCGTAGGACTCGGAGACTAGGCCCCGGTCGGCGGCGATGTCGTGGATGAGCTTGCGCTCGTAGCTCGACATGGCGGGCAGGGACGCCTGCGATGCGCCATCGTCCAGTCGCTCGTTCGCACGCTCGACGAGGGACTCGAGTTCGCGGCGACGTGCGTCGCGCGAGCCACTCACATCGAGGATCAGGCGCGAGAAGCGGTCCGTGCGGTTCTGTACGGCCAGGCGCGTCAGCTCCTGGAGCGCGCTGACGGTCTCGGGATCCGCGAGGAGCTTGAGTGAGTCATCCCCGTCCGACTCGATCGACACGTACGCACGACCGTTGCGCACATCCATCGCCAGGTCACCGCCGATGTCGGCGATGTCGAGCAGGCCCTCGAGGAAGTCGGCGGCGACGTCGCCTTCCTGCTCCAGCTGCTCGTCCGAGATGACGTCGGGAGAAGAGGTGTCGGATGTCATGGCAATGCTCCTCTGAGGATTACGCGGTCGGCGGCGTCGTCGACGGGGGCGTTCCGCCGCCGTTCGTCGGGGACTGCTTGCCGGACTGCTTCTTGGCCCGCTGCTTGCCGACCGGCTGCTGACGCTTCGGAACGGCGGCGCGCTTGCGCTCCGCCTCCTCGAGGAGTCGCTGCTGCTCGGCCTGGAACTGCTCCATCGAGATGACGCGACCCTTGGCGTCGAGCGCCTTGCCGCGGCGTGCCAGACGCTCTTCGCGCGCCTTCGCCGCGTCCGAGCCCGGCGTCGGCATGTTCCGGATGACGAGGAACTGCTGCACCATCGTCCAGATGTTGCTGACGAACCAGTAGACGACAACGCCGAGCGGGAAGAAGACACCCGAGAAGATGAAGGCCAGCGGCAGGATGTAGAGCATGATGCGCTGCATCTGGTACGCCTGGCCGGTCTTGGCCTCGGGGGAGAGGTTCTTCGAGATGATCTGCAGCTGCGTGAAGAACTGCGACGCGATCATCAGCACCACGAGGATGAGCAGGATGATGACGGTGACCGTGCCGTCGGGCTTGCCCCATGCGCCCACGAGGGTGTCGTGCAGCGACGCCACTCCGAAGAGCTTGGCGTTGTAGAACTCGGCCGTCAGGTTGGCGTCGAGAAGACCGACACCGCCGGTGCCCGCGGTCGCATGCTTCGTGACGTCATTGAGCACGCTGTAGAGCGAGAAGAAGATCGGCATCTGCACCAGCAGGGGCAGGCAGCCCGAGATGGGCGTCGTGCCGTGCTTCTTGTACAGCGCCATGGTCTCGCGGCTCATGGCCTCGCGAGAGAGCTGATCCTTCTTGCCGCGGTACTTCTCCTGCACCTTGCGCAGTTCCGGAGCGATCTCCATCATCTTGCGCTGGCTCTTGATCTGCTTGACGAAGAGCGGGATGAGGGCCGCGCGGACCACGATCACCAGGCCCACGATCGACAGGACCCACGCGAAGCCCGAGTCGGCGGAGAGGCCGATCGAGGTCCACACGAAGTGCCACGCGACGAGGACGAGCTCCACCAGCCACTTGAGGGGCCAGAGGATCGTGCCGAGAAGGTCGAAACCGCCCGACGCGGGTGCGGCGGCGGCGAGTACCAGATCCACGGGGATCAGTCCTTTCTCAGTGGCACGACGAATCCGTGCCGGGTCAAAGCGTGCGAGAACTGCGCGTGCGGGGGCGGGTCGTCGATGCCGCCCTGAGCCCAGGGATGACACCGTGCGATCCGAGCAGCGGCCATCGCCGAGCCCTTGACGGCTCCGTGCTGCTGCACTGCCCCCACCGCATACGCGGAGCACGAGGGGTAGTACTTGCAGACATCGCCGTACGTGTGGGAAATCGTCGCACGATAAGCATGGAGAAGGCCGAGCGCGGCATTGCGCGGCAGCAGCGGGATCGCACGGATCCATCCGGAACTGGGGAAGCTCGCCTCTCCCACCGATGCCATCGGAAGCGTGGACGTGCTCACGACGCGCGCCGTTCGAGGCATCGCGACACCTCTGCGTCGAGCTCGTCGAACGTCGCGTCCGCGCCGCCGGGCAGCACACGCACGACAACGTCCGCACCCCGACGAACCGTCGGAAGTGCGGACGCGCAGATGGCCTTGAGGCGGCGGCGGAGCGTATTGCGAACGACCGCGTTGCCCACCTTCTTGCTCACAATGAAACCGAACCTCGCTGCGCGATCGTCACCGGTCGCCACCACATACGTGACGGTGTGGGGACCGGAACACCGCACGCCACGACGGACGACAGCCTTGTACTCGGCGCCGTCTGTCAATCGGTTCGGCCGCGAGAGCACCGCGAAGGGTCAGGCCGAAAGCTCGGTGCGGCCCTTGCCGCGGCGCGCCGAAAGGATGGCGCGGCCGGCGCGGGTGCGCATGCGAGCGCGGAAGCCGTGCTTCTTGGCGCGGCGGCGGTTGTTGGGCTGGAACGTGCGCTTGCTCATGGGATCACTCCGGAACGGTTCTTCACCAGAAGGCGGGAACCTTCAGACGTAGTACGGGACTGCCTCGAGGGCATAAGTCAACCGACTAAGACTAAGTCGACACGCCCCAGAACACAAACCCAGATCCGAGAACCTGTCATTATCCACAGGACGTGGAAAAGCCGCCCACACGACACGCCCCCGGAATCATCATGGAGTTTGCTCTCCGACACCACCGTGACTAGCGTGGCACCGGCAGTTATCCACAGGCTCGTCCTCACGCGACACGCCGCTGCCGACGACCTCAGCGAGAAAGGCACCATGACAGCGCACGAAACCCCCGACGTGCCCGTCTGGTCCGCCGCCGTCGCGATCCTCGAAGCCGACGATCGGGTCTCGCCCCAGATGCACGGGTTCTTGAGCCTCGCCGTCCCGCAGGGCGTCATGACCGGGACCCTCTATCTGGACGTGCCGAACGATCTGACCGCGGCACAGCTCAACAAGCGCCTGCGGCCGGTGATCCTCGAGGCCCTCGCCCAGGCGTCGGGTGAGGATGTCTCCGCATTCCGCGTGGTCGTGAACCCCGAGCTCGTGGACGCGCATCTCTCCACCCCCCTCACCGTGCAGACCGCTCCCATCGAGACCGCGCCGCCCGCCGCGCCCGCGGCGGAGGAACGCACGGAGTCCGCCTCGTCCGGTCGCGCCGACACCCGCCTCAATCCGAAGTACACGTTCGACCGCTTCGTCATCGGGCAGTCCAACCGTTTCGCACACGCGGCGGCGGTGGCCGTCGCCGAGGCGCCGGCCAAGGCCTACAACCCGCTCTTCATCTACGGCGACTCGGGGCTCGGGAAGACGCACCTCCTCCACGCCATCGGCGACTACGCGCTCAGCATGTACCCCGGCATCCGCGTGCGCTACGTGTCGAGCGAGGAGTTCACGAACGACTTCATCAACTCGATCGCGAACAACCGCGGCTCCGCGTTCCAGGCGCGGTACCGCGAGGTCGACATCCTGTTGATCGACGACATCCAGTTCCTGCAGGGCCGCGCCGAGACGCAGGAAGCGTTCTTCCACACCTTCAACACGCTGCACGACCACGACAAGCAGGTCGTGATCACCAGCGATGTGCCCCCCAAGCACCTCACGGGCTTCGAGGACCGGATGCGGAGCCGCTTCGAGTGGGGACTCATCACCGATGTGCAGGCGCCCGACCTCGAGACCCGCATCGCCATCCTCCGCAAAAAGGCGCAGAACGAGCGACTGCAGATCCCCGACGAGGTCCTCGAGTACATCGCCACCGTCGTGTCGTCGAACATCCGCGAGCTCGAGGGCGCCCTCATCCGGGTGTCGGCGTTCGCGAGCCTCAACCGATCGACCCTCGACATGTCGCTGGCGCAGCAGGTCCTGCGCGACATCGTCGACCAGGACGACGCGAACGTCATCTCGCCGACCGACATCATCACCGCGACGGCTCAGTACTTCAAACTCTCGGTCGACGACCTGTACGGGTCGAGCCGATCGCAGGGGATCGCCACGGCGCGACAGATCGCGATGTACCTGTGCCGCGAGCGCACCAACCTCTCGCTGCCCAAGATCGGGCAGCTCTTCGGCAACCGCGATCACACCACCGTGATGTACGCGTACAAGAAGATCAGCGACCTCATGAAGGAGCGTCGCTCGATCTACAACCAGGTCTCCGAGATCACCACGCAGCTCGGCCGCGTCGGCCGCTGACCTCGCACGACCCGCACCCCCGCGCCCACCGGAGCTCGGGGGTGTTCGTCGCGCTTGACAGCACCCCGGTCCGAGCCGCACAATCCGCTTCTTCACAGTGTGGACAAGCTGTGGATAACTGTGAGCCACGCCGACACGAATGTGAACTTCGACGACCATGCCTGTGGACAACCGCGGTGAGGCCTCATGAGGACGGATGCCGATTCGACAGCGGAATCCTCAGTGTCTCCACAACTCACACGCGTGTAGTTCCCGCTCGCCGACAGTCATCCACCGACTTATCCACAGTCTCCACAGTTGTTAACAAGATGAATGTCATTTCTCCTCTTCTCCTCGTGCGATCACCTTTGTTCGCCGAATCACACGGTCTTCGCGCCGTTGTCGTGCAGCACTAGCATGGGTAAGCCCAGCCCTCCGGAAAGGGAGCCCCCGTGAAGTTCCACGTCAACCGCGATGTGTTCAGCGAAGCCGTGTCGTTCGTCGTCAAGCTCCTGCCGCAGCGCAACCCCCAGCCGATCTTGGCCGGCGTGCTCATCGAAGCGGGGTCCGAAGGCCTGTCGCTCTCGGCTTTCGACTACGAGGCATCCGCTCGCACGACGATCGATGCCACCGTCGACGAGCCCGGCACGATCCTCGTGCACGGCCGACTGCTCTCCGACATCGCCAGCCGTCTTCCCAACGCCCCTATCCAGATCACCGTCGACGACGACGGCATCCTCCTCACCTGCGGATCGGCACGCTTCACCCTCGCCGCCATGCCGGTGCAGGAATATCCCGCCATCCCCGAGGTGAGCGGCGAGTCCGGGCTCGTTCCGGCGGATGACTTCGCCACCGCCATCGCGCAGGTCGCCTTCGCCGCGTCGCGCGACGACGTCACCCCCGTGCTCACCGGCGTGCAGCTCGAGGTGAGCGGCACTCAGCTGAGCCTGGTCGCCACCGACCGTTACCGCGTCGCCCTGCGGGAGATCCCCTGGGACGGACCGGCCGGCGCCGATGAGACGAGCACCGCGCTCGTTCCCGCTCGCACGCTGCAGGAGGTCGGTAAGACGTTCTCGCACGGCGAGAACATCTCGATCGCGTTCTCCGGCTCCGGCGACCGCGAGATCATCGCCTTCACCTCGGGCAACAAGACGGT
Source organism: Microbacterium sp. NPDC089189 (assembly GCF_040685095.1). Lineage (NCBI taxonomy): Bacteria > Bacillati > Actinomycetota > Actinomycetes > Micrococcales > Microbacteriaceae > Microbacterium > Microbacterium sp. NPDC089189. The sequence goes on along the minus strand of NZ_JBFBHG010000008.1, from coordinate 78,244 downwards.
CACGTCGCTGCTGATCAAGGGCAATTTCCCGCCGGTCCGGCGACTCTTCCCCGCGCAGACCGAGCACCACGCCGTGGTCAACACCGCGGAGCTGGCCGAGGCCGTCCGCCGCGTGTCGCTCGTGCTCGATCGATCCGCCCCGCTCCGTTTCACGTTCTCGGCCGAGGGCGTGGGCATGGAAGCATCCGGTACCGAGCAGGCACGCGCATCCGAGTCCGTCGACGCGACGCTCACCGGCGAGGAGGTGACGCTGGGTCTCAACCCGCAGTACCTCCTCGAGTCCCTCGCAGCCGTCCGCAGCGAGTTCACGCGCATCACGTTCACCTCCAGCGACAACGCGAACAAGCTGAGCCCCATCCTCGTCACGCCGCAGACCTCGGTCGAGCGTGCCGGAGAGGGCGAGTTCAAGTACCTGCTGCAGCCGAACCTGCTGCTTCGCTGACCCCTGCGGTCGGGTCGGACCCGACGAATAAGGTGATCCGGTGATCGTGGAACAGCTGAGTCTCGTCGACTTCCGCAACTACGAGCACGCCGATCTGGCGTTCGTCCCGGGCCCCAACCTGCTCGTCGGGCGCAACGGGCAGGGAAAGACGAACCTCGCCGAGGCGATCAGCTACCTCGCAACCCTCGGGTCCCACCGCGTCTCGGCCGACGCCCCGATGGTGCGTGCCGGGGCGGACGCCGCATTCGTCCGTGCGCGTCTCGGGCACGGCGAACGGCACGTGCGTCTCGAGATCCAGATCAACAAGCAGGGCTCGAACAAGGCCCGCGTGGGCGGCGCGCCGGTACGGACGGCCGAGTTGCCGCGGTACGCCCAGGTGGTGCTCTTCGCACCGGAGGATCTGCAGATCGTCCGCGGCGACCCCTCATCCCGTCGACGCTTCGCCGATCAGCTGCTCGTGCAACGGGTGCCGCGCATGGCCGGCGTCATCGCCGACTACGACCGGGTCCTCAAGCAGCGCACCGCGCTGCTGAAGTCGGCACGCGCACGCGGGCTCAAGCAGGCAGCCCTCCCCACCTTGGATGTGTGGGACGACAAGCTCGTCGCGCTCGGCACCGAGATCATCGAAGCCCGGATGAGGCTCGCGAGCGACCTGCATCCGCCGCTCGTGGCGGCGTACTCCGCGATCGCCGGCGCGGACCACTCCCCGGAGATCACGTGGGCGACCTCCGTCTCGGGCGGAGACCCCGAGGACGGCGAAGAATCCGGCACCGCGGAGGTCTCCGGAACGGCCGACGCGTTCCGTGCGGCCCTCGCCGCGAAGCGGAGCGCAGAACTCGAGCGCGGCGTGACGCTGGTCGGACCCCACCGCGACGATCTGATCCTCAAGATCCGCTCTCTCCCCGTGAAGGGCTACGCCTCCCACGGCGAGTCGTGGTCGGTGGCTCTCGCGCTGCGACTCGCGTCGGCGGAGCTGTTGCGCGCCGACTCGGCCCTGGGCGACCCGATCGTGATCCTCGACGACGTCTTCGCCGAGCTCGACGCCGACCGTCGCGCGCGGCTCGCGGTGCTGGTGGCCGATTACGAACAGGTGATCGTGACCGCGGCGGTCGAGGGCGATGTCCCGAATGCGCTTCGCGGGCGGACGGTCCGCATCGAGGCCGGACGCATCCAGGACGGCGACGATGTCTGACGAGCCCGACATCCCCGAGACGATCGCGACCTACCTGAGGTTGCGCGGACTGGAGCCCACCGGGCGCTATCGCTCGTCGCGCCGGAAGCGGCGCGACGCGGACGACGACAACGCTCCCTTCACCCCGGGGCGAGACCCCCGCGGCGTGGGCGATGTCCTGGCCCACTGGACGAAGCAGGCCGGATGGGATCCGGCCCTGGCCCGGGTGGACCTCGTGCAGCAGTGGGAGGTCGTCGCCGGCGCCGAGACCGCCCAGCACACCCGCCCCGTGGGTCTGGACGCGGGCGTCCTCACCGTGCAGTGCGACTCCACCGCGTGGGCGAAGCAGCTGCGCATGATGCGTACCGAGATCGTCACCGGCATCACTCAGCGCTTTCCCGACGCGGGAGTGCAGAACGTCCGTTTCGTGGGACCGGACGTCCCCTCATGGAAATGGGGTCCCAGAGCCGTTCCAGGGCGCGGTCCTCGTGATACCTACGGGTGAGCCACGTACGGACGTGCCCAGAATGATTCCGTCACGCCACACGGGCGTACACGCCCCGCGATCGAAGCGAACTTGATAGAATCGGATGATCCCGTCTACTGAACCGGAGCGCTCGAAAACCTATGACGTCATCCACTCCCCCCAGCGTTCCCGAAGACGACGGCAAGAACTCACCCGCACCGGTCGGAAACGACTACGGAGCCGACGCCATCCAGGTGCTCGAAGGGCTCGAGGCGGTGCGCAAGCGCCCCGGCATGTACATCGGGTCCACGGGTCCGCGCGGTCTGCACCACCTGGTCTACGAGATCGTCGACAACTCCGTCGACGAGGCGCTGGCCGGCTACTGCGACCGCATCGAGGTCACGATCCTCGCCGACGGTGCCGTCCGCGTGGTCGACAACGGCCGGGGCATCCCGGTCGACATCCACAAGACCGAGGGCAAGTCCACGGTCGAGGTCGTCCTCACCGTGCTGCACGCCGGCGGCAAGTTCGGCGGTGGCGGCTACGCCGTCTCCGGTGGTCTCCACGGTGTCGGCTCGTCGGTCGTCAACGCACTGTCCACGCGCCTCGAGGTCGAGGTCAAGCGTCAGGGATCCGTGTGGCGCCAGTCGTACCGCGGCGGCGGTGTGCCTCAGGCTCCGCTCACGCAGGGCGAGGAGAGCGCGCTGACCGGGACGACCATCACGTTCTGGCCGGACGACACGATCTTCGAGTCGGTCGAGTTCGATTACGACACGCTGCGAACGCGCTTCCAGCAGATGGCGTTCCTCAACAAGGGACTCACCATCACGGTCAAGGACGAGCGTGTCGAGCGGGCGATCGACGAGGAGGTCGACGGGCAGCTCGTGGCCGTGCAGCCGCACGACGAGTTCCTCTACGAGCGCGGTCTCGTCGACTACGTCGAGTACCTCAACCGGGTGCGCAAGGCCGAGACGGTCAACGACGACATCATCGACTTCGAGACCGAGGATACCGAGCGCAAGATCGCGCTCGAGCTGGCGATGCAGTGGACGACCTCGTACACCGAGAACGTCTTCACCTACGCGAACACGATCAACACGCACGAGGGCGGAACGCACGAAGAGGGATTCCGTGCGGCGCTCACGACGCTGGTCAACAAGTACGCCCGCGCGCAGAACATGCTCAAGGAGAAGGACGACAACCTCTCCGGCGACGACGTGCGCGAGGGACTGACCGCGGTCATCTCGGTCAAGCTGTCCGAGCCGCAGTTCGAGGGTCAGACCAAGACCAAGCTCGGCAACACCGAGGCGAAGGCGTTCGTGCAGAAGGTCGTCGGCGATCAGCTCGGCGACTGGTTCGACCGCAACCCGCAGCAGGCGAAGAACATCGTCCGCAAGGCGATCGACGCGGCGACCGCACGTCTCGCCGCGCGTAAGGCCCGAGAGACGGCACGGCGCAAGAGCGTGTTCGAGTCGGCGTCCATGCCCGACAAGCTCAAGGACTGCACGAGCAAGAACCCCGCGATCAGCGAGATCTTCCTGGTGGAGGGCGACTCGGCCGGCGGATCGGCGGTGCAGGGACGCGACCCGCACACGCAGGCGATCCTCGCTCTCCGAGGCAAGATCCTCAACGTCGAGCGGGCCCGTCTCGACCGGGCCCTCGGTAACAACGAGGTCCAGGCCATGATCCAGGCCTTCGGCACCGGGATCGGCGAGGACTTCTCGATCGAGAAGGCCCGCTACCACAAGATCGTCCTGATGGCCGATGCCGACGTCGACGGTCAGCACATCACGACGCTGCTGCTCACCCTGCTGTTCCGCTACATGCGCGGCCTGATCGAGGCGGGGTACGTGTACCTCGCGCAGCCGCCGCTGTACCGCCTGAAGTGGTCGAACTCGGCGCACGAGTACGTGTACAGCGACGCCGAACGTGACGCGCTGCTGGCCGAGGGCATCGCCGCCGGCCGCCGCATCCCGAAGGACAACGGCATCCAGCGCTACAAGGGTCTGGGCGAGATGAACGCCAAGGAACTGTGGGAGACCACGATGGATCCCTCGACCCGCACCCTGCTGCAGGTCACGATCGATGACGCGGCCGCGGCCGACGAGATCTTCTCCACGCTGATGGGCGAGGACGTCGAGTCCCGTCGCCACTTCATCCAGCGCAACGCGAAGGACGTCCGCTTCCTCGATATCTGAGAGCACCGGACCCGCCTGAGACATCGAAGAAGAGACGAATGACTGACGAAGAGCGCCCCACCGGCGAACCCGAGCACGACCACGGCCGTATCGACCAGGTCGACCTGCAGTCCGAGATGCAGCGGAGCTACCTCGACTACGCGATGAGCGTCATCGTGGGGCGCGCCCTCCCCCGCGTCGAGGACGGCCTCAAGCCCGTGCACCGTCGCGTGATCTACGGCATGTACGACGGCGGGTTCCGGCCCGACAAGTCGTTCTCCAAGTGCGCCCGTGTGGTCGGCGAGGTCATGGGTCAGTACCACCCCCATGGCGACGCTCCGATCTACGACGCCCTGGTGCGTCTCGTGCAGCCGTGGTCGCTGCGGTACCCGCTGGCGCTCGGGCAGGGCAACTTCGGCTCCCCGGGCAACCAGGGCGCGGCCGCCCCGCGGTACACCGAGACGAAGATGGCTCCGCTCGCGCTCGAGATGGTGCGCGACATCGAAGAGGAGACCGTCGACTTCCAGGACAACTACGACGGTCAGACCCAGGAGCCGGTCGTCCTGCCGGCGCGGTTCCCGAACCTGCTGGTCAACGGCTCGGTGGGTATCGCCGTCGGCATGGCCACCAACATCCCCCCGCACAACCTGCGGGAGGTGGCGGACGGCGTGCTGTGGGCGCTCGATCACCCCGAGGCCACGCACGAGGAGCTGCTCGAAGCCCTCATCCAGCGCATCAAGGGACCGGACTTCCCGACCCGCGCGCAGATCCTCGGCACCCGCGGCATCATCGAGGCGTACCGCACCGGTCGCGGCTCGATCACGATGCGCGCCGTGGTGAACATCGAGGAGATCCAGGGCCGCACGTGCCTGGTCATCACCGAACTGCCGTACCAGGTGAACCCCGACAACGTGGCGGTGAAGATCCGCGACCTCGCACGGGACGGCAAGATCACCGGCATCGCCGACATCCGCGACGAGTCGAGCGACCGCACCGGCCAGCGCCTGGTCGTCGTGCTCAAGCGCGACGCCGTCGCCAAGGTCGTGCTCAACAACCTGTACAAGCACACGCAGCTGCAGGACAACTTCGGCGCGAACATGCTTGCCATCGTCGACGGTGTGCCCCGCACGCTGTCGCTCGACGGTTTCGTCTCGCACTGGGTCACGCACCAGATCAACGTCATCGTGCGCCGCACCACCTATCGGCTCCGCAAGGCCGAAGAGCGCATGCACATCCTGCGCGGGTACCTCAAGGCGCTCGACGCGCTCGACGAGGTCATCGCTCTCATCCGGGCGTCCCCGACGGTCGACGACGCGCGCGGCGGCCTGAAGACGCTGCTCGAGATCGACGACGTGCAGGCCGACGCGATCCTCGCGATGCAGCTGCGTCGCCTGGCCGCTCTGGAGCGCCAGAAGATCATCGACGAGGCCGAGGACCTGCTCGCGCAGATCACCGACTTCCAGGACATCCTGGCCACGCCGCAGCGCCAGCGCACCATCGTGCGCGAGGAGCTGAGCGAGATCGTCGCCAAGTACGGCGACGAGCGCCGCACGCAGATCCTCTACGGATTCGACGGCGACATGTCGGTCGAGGACCTCATCCCCGAAGAAGAGATGGTGCTCACCATCACCCGGGCGGGGTACATCAAGCGCACCCGCAGCGACAACTACCGTTCGCAGCACCGCGGCGGGAAGGGCGTCAAGGGCGCTCAGCTGCGCGCGGACGACGTCGTCGAGCACTTCTTCGTGACAACCACCCATCACTGGCTCCTGTTCTTCACCACCAAGGGCCGGGTCTACCGGGCCAAGGCGTACGAGGTGCCCGAGGCCGGCCGGGACGCCAAGGGACAGCACGTCGCGAACCTGCTCGCTCTGCAGCCGGGTGAGGAGATCGCGCAGATCCTCGACATCCGCGACTACGCGGTCGCCACCTACCTGGTGCTCGCCACGCGCAGCGGTCTGGTCAAGAAGACGCGTCTCACCGAGTACGACACCAACCGTCAGGGCGGCGTCATCGCCATCAAGCTCCGCGAGGACGACGAGCTCGTCAGCGCGCTGCTGGTCGACGAGACCGACGACATCCTGCTGGTGAGTCGTCACGGCATGTCGCTGCGCTTCACCGCCACCGACTCGTCGCTGCGTCCGATGGGCCGATCGACCGAGGGCGTGAAGGGCATGTCGTTCCGCGGCGTCGACAGCCTGCTGTCGGCATCCGTCGCGTCGGTCGACGGCGATGTGTTCGTCGTGACCGAGGGCGGGTACGCGAAGCGCACGGATGTGGACCAGTACCGCGTGCAGAGCCGCGGCGGTCTGGGCATCAAGGTCGCCAAACTCAACGACGATCGCGGGGTGCTCGCGGGCGCTCTGATCGTCGGTGACGACGACGAGGTCCTGGTGGTTCTTGCCAGCGGCAAGGTGGTACGCTCTGCCGTGGCCGAGGTGCCCGCCAAGGGTCGCGACACCATGGGTGTCGTGTTCGCCCGGCCCGACGACGACGACCGCATCATTGCGATCGCCCGCAACTCGGAGCGGCGCTTGGCAGAGGAATCCGAGGAAGCCCCCGACGCCACGGATGCGTCCGCCCCCGCCCCCGAGGAGAGTACTGAGGCATGAGCACGGTAGCCGACAAGCTCGCCAAGAAGTCGAGCAGCAAGACCAGCGCGAAGCAGGTCCGCCTGCGTCTCGTCTACGTGGACTTCTGGTCCGCCGTGAAGCTGTCGTTCCTGGCAGCGGTGGCGCTGGCCATCGTCACGGTGGTCTCGTTCTTCCTGGTCTACATGGTCGTGCAGACGACGGGACTCATCGGTCAGGCCGACGAGTTCTTCGCGTCGTTCTCGGACGGCTCGCTCTCGCTCAGCCAGTTCATCGGGCTCCCGCAGGTCATGGCCTTCGCGGCCGTCGTAGCGATCCTCAACCTCATCGTCGTCACCGTCCTGGGTGCCGTCGTGGCCGGGATCTACAACCTCGCGGTCAAGGTGACCGGCGGCCTGCTGGTCGGGTTCACCTCCAACTGACGGCGATTCGTGAAATCTCTCCGAGTCCGGTAAAGTCTTGGAGGTTGGCGGCGCAAGCAGCCGACAAAATCGGGGCTATAGCTCAGTTGGTTAGAGCGCTTCACTGATAATGAAGAGGTCCCAGGTTCAAATCCTGGTAGCCCCACCATCAGCCCCGGGGCCTTAGCTCAGTTGGTAGAGCGCCTGCTTTGCAAGCAGGATGTCAGGAGTTCGAATCTCCTAGGCTCCACAAATGTGAAGAGGACCGACCCGTCAGGGTCGGTCCTCTTCTTTTCCCGCAGGCGCCCGATCAGGGCGTAGGCAGGTCCGCCAGGAACGCCGTGGTGTCGTGCGTGATCCGCTCGGCGAGCGTGTGATGCAGATAGTGGTCGCCCTCGAGGGTCACGACCTCGCCGTGCACGACGCTCGCCGCCTGCGCCTCGTGCAGGGCGACCCACCCCTCGACGTCCGTGTCGTTCGACCGGACGAACAAGAGCACCGGCAGCTCGGCGGGGAACGATCGCCCGCTGACCGAGGCGAAGTTCTCGCCCGCGCGATCCATCTCGTCGACCATGGTCGACGCCGTGGTGTTGCGCGTCGTCAGCAGCGACATCTGGCGCACGGTGCCCGGGTCGTAGTCCAGCCCGTCGTACGGGTCCTCCGCCAGCGCACCCAGCGCCCGCGTGATGCCGAGGTTCGCGAGGACCACCATCAGCTCGGTCGGGATCGGGTCCCCCGCCCCGGGCTGATCGGGCACGCTGCTGTCGATGCCGACGAACGCGATGAGCTCGTCGGCGTAGGCCTCGCTGTACGCCAGCGCATAGATCCCGGCGATCGAGTGGCCCATCAGCACGAAGCGATCCACATCCAGGAATCGCAGCGCCTCGTGCAGCTCACGGACGATGTTGGCCGCAGTGCGCGCGGTCGCGGTCTGATCGCTCAGCCCGGTGCCGAACGGTTCGAGGGCAATCACCCGATGGGTGCGGCTCAGGTCGTCGATGAGCGGGCCGAAGTCGAGCCCCGGCGCCGCCGTTCCGAGCCCCGGCAGGAGAACGATGGTCTCGGCGCCATCCCCGGCCTCGACGACGTTCATCCTCTTCCCGTCGACGGGGATGAGGCGTCCGTACGGCTCGATGTCGGAGGCCTCGACGTGGGTCGCGACGGCGTTCGCCACCGTCGAGGTCGCGACGAGGAGCGCAGGGATCGCGAGGATCACTCCGACGGTCACCAGCGCGCGCTTCAGGGGTCGTTTCATGATGCTTCTCTTCTCGGATGGATGCGCACGACACAGACGTGTGCATCCATCCAGCGAAGCAAAGCGCGCCGGGTGTGAGGAGTGTCGCGCTGTCACCGGTGCGGGTGACAGATGTCAGGAGACCGGTGACAGCGCGACGCGGGAGTCAGCGGTCGTCGTCGAGCGACTCGATGACGATCTCTCTCGCCACCCGTCGCATACCCATGCCGCGGCTGCGGTTGTCGTCGCGACTCGCGGCACCGCTCATCGGACCGGCGGTCATCATGCGGGATCCGCCGGCATTGCTCGCGGCGGCGGCCGTGGTGGCGGCGGCCGCGCCCGCGGCGCCCGCCCCCGTGCCCGTGATGCCCGCCGTGCCGCCGTGACCACCGGTCGATCCGCTGGATCCGGCGTCGTAGGCCGAGAAGCCGCCTCCGCTTCCGATACCGATACCGCCCCCGCCTCCGATGCCACCCATCGACACGGAGCCCGCGAGGGCACCGTCGGCGGTGAGTGTCGGCGTGACCGTCGCGGGGATGTCGACGAGCTCAGTGCGCTCGAACGACCACGCGTTCGCTTCGCGCCCGGCGTCCGCCAGGTTGCTCGAGCCGGTGCTGCCCACCCGGACGGCTTCGGACGCATCCACGACACTGCCCGCATTGACGGTGATGGCCTGCGCCCCACCGCCGAGCAGCGTCGAGCTGAGGGTGGCCGTGCTGCTGAAGAGCGACTTCATCTGCTGCACGAGCCCGACGAGCGACTTGACCGACTTCAGCACCTGCGTGAGCGGCCGCACGACCTGGTTGACGACCTGGTTGACCTTGGTGACGACGCGGGCGATCGCGTAGCCCATGCCGAGTCCCATGGATGCCGCGACGACGGCCATCGCCTCGATGGCGACCGAGATGACCTGCGAGATCCCCTTCTTGACGACGCTCTGCATCCTGCCGACGAGGGAGGAGGCGCTCATCAGACCGCCGGCCGCGGCATCGGCCCAGTCGCCGGATGCCGAGAGGTGCTGCGCGGTGTCGTGGGCGAAGCGCACGTAGGTGCGTACCGTGTCGCCCTCGAGGCCGTCCAGGTCGCTCAGACGCGCAGCCAGGGTGTTCCCTGTCTCGCGCAGAGCCCCGCCCGCGCTGCTCCACTTCTGTGCCACCGATGCGACATTCGACTCGCTGCCGGCCAGCTGCTCCAGCCAGGTGCTGAGCGGCTTGATGTAGTTCATGACCCAGCCCAGACCCGCGCTCACGATCGTACCGATCGGATCGGCGAGAGCGGCGCCGGCGTTGCCGAGCGTGTCGAGGAACGCGATGCCGCCGTCGAGCCAGTTGCCCTCCCGCACCGCGTGCGACAGAGACTGGCCGGACGCGATCAGCTGCGAGCCCGAGTAGGGAGAGGCGAACGACGAACCGGATGCGGCGAGAACAGCAGGAGTGGTCATCACAGGCCCATCGCCGTCTCGAGGTTGCGCAGGGTGTTGATCGTGTCGTCCTCGTACTGCTCCCACTGGTCTGCCGTCTGACGCAGCTCGCCGGCGGTGCGCATGAGCAGCGACTGGTCGGCGCCGAACAGGCCGGTGGCCGCGGCGGACATCGCCATGCTCGGCGGCACCAGGAACGCGCAGAGGAGGCCGAACGCGTTGGAGGCGAGATCACCGCCCCGCAGGGTCGAGATGACGCTCGTCACGTCATCGGCCAGGGAGGTGACCAGAGCGGCGTGCTGCCGCAGGCGGTCGAGGTCTACCGAGATGTCCTGGGTCATGCGGGTGTCCTTCGGGGTCAGCGTGCGTCGGGGGTTCGCAGTTGTTCGAGGATGGGGTCGGTGGGACCGAGGAGCTCGGTCACGGCGTCGAGTGTCGCGGTCTGCGCGTCCTTCTCCGCGGCCACGATGACCGCGATGATGTCGGAGGCGAGTCGTTGGGCGCCCCGCGCGAGTGCCGTCTCGCCGAGACGGAGGCTCTGCACGCGGCCTTGACCGTCGACCTGGACGTACACGTCTCGGGCGGGCGAGGACGCCGAGCCGCGGACGGCGGCGATCGCCGCCTCGAACGCGGGCATCTGCGCAGCGCGCTCATTGCTGCGGCGGACGTCTTCTTCGATCTGGGCGAGCGACTCATCGGGATCCAGGGACACGCGGTCACGGTAGCGAAGCCGCGAAATCGGCGTCGTGAGTTATCCACAGCGCTACAGTTCCGGAATGGACCTGCGCGTCGCCGCCTACGCGGTCATCACCGATGACGCCGGACGACTGCTGCTCGCGCACTGGAACGCGAAAAGTCGCGGCGGATGGACTCTGCCCGGCGGTGGGTTGGAGCCGGGCGAGGATCCCGAGTCCGCCGCACGACGGGAGGTCACCGAGGAGACCGGGTACGAGGTGCAGCTGGAGGGTTTACTCGGAATTAACTCGCGGGTCATCCCCGCCGCGCGTCGGCTCAGCGACATCGACGCTCCCCTGCACACGCTCCGCATCGTCTACCGGGCGCGCATCGTCGGCGGGCGGCTGCGCCACGAGGTGGGCGGGACGACCGATCGCGCCGCGTGGTTCGCCGCCGACGAGCTCGCCCACATCCACAGGGTGAAGCTCGTGGACGTCGGGATGCGGATGGCGGGGCTGCTCCCCTAGTCTCCGGCGGGTTTGGTGATGTCGCCGACGGTGGCCGACAGGGCCTCCAGCAGGGCGTCGGCGTCGACGAACATGCTGAATCCGTGGGCACCGGCGCCCATCGCGATGCGCTGACCGCGGATCGACTCGTCGGCGAAGACGGGCCACGCGGTCGTGCTTCCGAGGGGAACGATCGTCCCCCGCTCGTAGCCGGTGGCCGCCAGAGCGCGGTCGGGGTCGGGGAGCTGCAGCTTGTTCACGCCGACGAGAGCGCGCAGCTTCGGCCAGGAGATGACCCGGTCGCCGGGCACGAGGGCGAACAGGTACTCATCACCGCTGCGTTTGACCACGAGCGTCTTGACGATGTCCTGCGGCTCGATGCCGAGCAGCGCCGCGGCCTCGTCGAGGCTCCGCGCCGCGGGACGCTCGCGGAATTCGACGGAAAGACCGAGGGCGGATGCGGCACGCCGCACCCGCCCCGTCGGTTCTTCACTCACGCGTCGGGCGCGCGCAGCGGGTCGTCCGCAACCCAGAGCTCGTCGTCGGCGCGCAGCGTCTGCCACGCGGCGTACAGGACGCCGGCCGCAGCCGCGACACCGAGGATCAGGGCGATGACGCCGCCGGCGCCGATGCCCTTCTTCTGCGGCTCCGCGAAGGCCAGCTTCTGCGAGATCTTCTTCGTGGCCTTCTTGCCGTACTTGGCGGCCTTCTTCTGGTACACCGAGGCGTCGAGGTCGATGCCACGGCCCGAGGCGATGCGACCGCGAGTGTCGTTCGCCGCGTCCCAGACCGAGAGTGCGCCACCGACGAGCGCGCCCGCCGTGGGAACGACCTTGTCGCTCAGCACGTGCTTCGACAGCTTGACGCCGCGATCCACGTACGGCGCGGCATACCGCTCGTATCCTGTCTGGACCGCGGGCACGACGTGCTCGCGGTTGTAGTGGCCGAGCTGGCGGCCGGCTTCGCGTGCGATACTCGCCGCTTCGCCGACGATGACCTGCTGCGATTCCCACACCTTGTTGGCGTGGTTCTGGAGCTTCCGGAGCTCCTTCTTCCGCTTGCGGCTGAGGCTCATGCGAGATCCCCCTATCCGTGGGTTGTCGTGTGCTCATCTTGCCAGACGACGCGCCCCGATACGGCGGGGCTTGCAGCGAACTCTGAGACAATATATCCATGGCTCAGCACACCGCCGTCGCGACTGTTCACACCAACCACGGCGACATCGTCGTCAACCTGTTCGGGGATCACGCCCCGCGCACCGTCCAGAACTTCGTCGGGCTCTCCGACGGCACCGGTTCCTGGACCGATCCCGCCACCGGGGCTCCCGGTGAAGGACCCCTCTACAAGGGTGTCATCTTCCACCGCATCATCCCCGGCTTCATGATCCAGGGCGGCGACCCGCTCGGTCAGGGCGTGGGCGGTCCCGGTTACACCTTCAACGACGAGATCCACCCGGAGCTCGCCTTCGACAAGCCGTACATCCTCGCCATGGCCAACGCCGGCTCGCGCCGCAACGCCATCACCGGCGCGGTCGAGGGCACCAACGGCTCGCAGTTCTTCATCACGACCGACCCCACCCCCTGGCTGCAGGGCAAGCACACCATCTTCGGCGAGGTCGCCGATGACGCCTCGCGCGCCGTCGTCGACGCGATCGGCAAGGTTCCGACCGCCGCCGGCGACCGTCCGATCGAGCCGGTCGTCATCGAGTCGATCGACATCGCACAGGCCTGATCGCTCCGCATCCGTGACGAACGACGCGTTCGCGGGCAACCGCGACAACTTCTGCTACCGACACCCCGACCGGCAGAGCTTCGTGCTCTGCCAGCGGTGCCTGCGCACCATCTGTCCCGAGTGTCAGACGCAGGCAGCGGTGGGCGTCGTGTGTCCGGAATGCATGGCCGAGCAGCGGAAGTCGCAGACTCCCGCGCAGAAGAAGGCGCAGCGCCGCTGGCGGTCGGGGACTCCGGTCGTCGCCGTCAGCGGCGGTCGCCCGACCGTGACGTACACGATCATCGCCATCTGCGCCGCGGTGTACGTGCTCTCGCTGGGGCTCCCCGCCATTCAGGGATGGTTGGGATTCTCGGCCGGCTACCTTTATCCCCAGCTGACCGGTGCGTTCGAGCCCTGGCGTCTGCTGACGGGCACGCTCGTGCACTCGTCGTTGTGGCACGTCGGGCTCAACATGCTCGCGCTCTGGATGCTGGGGCGCGGACTCGAGCCGCTCCTCGGTCATATGCGCTTCCTCGCGCTCTACCTGATCGGCGCCCTGGGCGGTTCGGTGGCGGTGGCGCTGCTGGCACCCAACAGTTTCGTGGTGGGAGCATCCGGCGCGATCTTCGGCCTGTTCGGCGCCCTGGTGGTGATCGGGCGCCACATCGGCGCCGAGATCACGGGCATCCTCATCATCCTGGCGATCAACTTCGCCATCGGGTTCCTGCCGGGAATGACCATCTCGTGGCAGGCGCACCTGGGTGGTCTCGTCGCGGGCGCCGTGGCGGGGCTCATCTTCGCGCGCACGCGCAGGCCGCAGCAGCGGCGACTGCAGATCGGCATGCTCAGCGGGTGGAGCGTGGTGCTTCTGCTGTTGCTGCTCGTGCCGCCGGTGCTCTACGGCTGAGAGTTATCCACAGGTTCATCCACAGATGGGGATGAATCACACCGGTGTCATTCGACGCTCGAGGCGTCAGCGCCACCGTGTGGTCATGAGGAATCCCACGAAGGCGATCCCGAACCCGATGACCAGGTTCCAGGCGTCGATGCCCGGGATCGGGAACTGCATGCCGCTGAGGTAGAACACGAGAACCCAGACGAGTCCCACCAGCATCAGCCCCAGCATGATGGGCTTGAACCAGACGGGGTTCGGTGCGGGCTCACCGGCCTGTGCGGGCGTGAGGTCCTCGTCGTTCTCCGAGCGTGCCATGCTCACATCCTACCCGTCGGGGTAATCGGAACCTGCGCCCGTTAGAATCCCGATGTGACCGACTCTCCGACCGCCGTGACGACGCGTCGTGACAACCGATCGCGTCGCCGGCGTCCGCGTCGGCGCGTCAGCGTCATCGGGGTGATCGGCGAGCTGCTCATCACGGTCGGCGTCGTCGCCCTGCTCTACGTCGCGTGGCAGATGTGGATCGGCGACCTGATCTTCGAGCAGGAGCGCTTCTCCGAGGCCAGCGAGATCTCCCAGCAATGGCAGGAGGAGTACGAGGCGCAGCAGGATGCCGAGCCCACTCCCGATCCCACCCAGCAGCCGGCCGTCGTCGAACCGGTCGTGCGGCCCGAAGCCGCCGATGCCGAGGTCTTCGGCAACATGTACGTGCCCCGTTGGGGCGCCGAGTACAAGGTGCCGATCGCGGGCGGTGTCACTCGAGCCCGCACCCTCGACCCCATCGGGATCGGCCACTACCCCGGCACGCCGATGCCGGGCGGCATCGGCAACGTGGCTCTCGCCGCCCACCGCACCACGTTCGGAAAGCCGTTCAACCGGATGGCGGACCTGCGACTGGGCGACGCGGTCGTGATCGAGACGCAGGACGGCTGGTACACCTACCGCTTCCGCACCCTCGAGTACGTGCAGCCGGACGAGACCGAGGTGCTGTTGCCCGTGCCGCAGAACGAGATGCTCCAGGCCAACGGTCGCTACCTCACGCTCACGAGCTGCAGCCCGATGTACTCGCTGGCCGAGCGCATCGTGGGCTACAACGTGTTCGAATCCTTCACGCCGCGATCCGATGGACCGCCGGCGTCGCTCACCGAGGCGGTCGTCTGATGTACGGAGCACTCTGGCGGATCCTGCCCGGCCCCTGGTGGGTGCGGCTCTTCGTTCTGCTCGTCCTGATCGCGGCGATCCTGTACGGGCTGTTCTTCTACGTGTTCCCGTGGGTGAGCCCGCTCATCAACCCGCAAGAGGTCACCGTCGAGTGACCGGCGGTGCCGCGTCGCCGCGGATCCTCGTCGTCGACAACCACGACAGCTTCG
This sequence comes from Microbacterium sp. NPDC089189, assembly GCF_040685095.1. Classification (NCBI taxonomy): domain Bacteria; kingdom Bacillati; phylum Actinomycetota; class Actinomycetes; order Micrococcales; family Microbacteriaceae; genus Microbacterium; species Microbacterium sp. NPDC089189. The sequence continues at coordinate 63,186 of NZ_JBFBHG010000008.1, read as the reverse complement.
TGCACACGCTCGTGGGCTACGTCGCCGAGCTCGGCGGCGATCCGGTGCTCCGCGAGGCCGACACGCTGAGCGCCGCCACGGCCGAGGAGGCGATCGCGGGATACGACGGCGTCATGGTCTCGCCCGGACCCGGCACGCCGGAGGACGCGGGGGGATCGATCGACGTCATCCTGGCGGCGGCACGCACGCGCACCCCGCTGCTCGGCGTGTGCCTCGGGCACCAGGCGCTCGCGGTGGCCTTCGGCGGCCGGGTCTCCCGTGCACCCGAGTTGATGCACGGCATGACCTCGGAGGTGCACCACGACGGCACCGGCATCTTCGCTCGTCTGCCCTCGCCGTTCACGGCCACCCGCTACCACTCGCTCACCGTGGAACCCGCGAGCGTTCCCGCCGAGCTCCGTGCCGTGGCCCGCACCGCCGACGGCACGGTGATGGCGCTCGCGCATCCCGACCTTCCCCTCGTCGGGGTGCAGTTCCATCCCGAGAGCGTGCTCACCGAGCACGGCTATCTGCTGCTGGGCTCGTGGCTCGAGACGCTGGGATACCCGGATGCGGCGACGCGGGCCTCGGCCCTCACCCCGCACCGGGGCGGGAATCACCCCGCGCAGTAGGTGAGGGTGATCTCCGACCGGATGGGCACCTCGCCCGGGGCGAGCGACATGACCCGCACGGTGGGCGGCGTGCTGGCGGCGCAGCCCGGGTCGGGAGCGCTCAGCACCGTCAGTCCGAGGCCCTCGAGGTCGCGGGTGGCGGCGTCGAGGGTGTAGCCCGTCACGTCGTTGAGCACGACGCGGCCGCTGGCCACGCGCAGGTTGATCGTCGTTCCGACCGGGAGTTCGGTGTCGGCGGCGATCTCGCCGTCGACGGTGCTGGCCGAGAGCACCGTTCCGCCCGCTGTTCCCGGGTCGTTGACCGGGGTCACCGTGCCGACGGACAGGCCGGCCGCCTCGAGCGCGGCGCGGACATCCGGCTCGGCGACGCCGACGACGACGGGCATGGCCACGGTCTGCTTGCCGGTCGACACGTAGACGGTGATGGCCTGACCCTGCGCGACGGAGGTGCCGGCGCCGGGATCGGTGCGCACCACATCCCCGGCGGGGACGGTGTCGTCGGCGACGGGGCGCCGGTCGGCGAGCAGATCGTTCTGCTCGAGCACGTCGATCGCCTGCTCGTAGCTCATCGTCGTGACGTCGGGCACGATACGGGCCGAGTCGGGCAGGTTCTCGGACGGCTTGATCGTCAGCACCCAGAACAGCACCGACACCAGGAGCACCGCCAGGATCGCCACTCCCGACCAGATCCACGCGACCGGGGGCCCGGCCTGGGTGCGACGCATTGTGGTGTCGGTGGAGAGCTGCCGCAGCGAGCGGGCCGTCTCCGCGGCCTGGCGCGGGTTGGCTCCGTACAGCTCGCTCGTGAGGGCACCGAGCTGGCGCTTGGAGGGCACCTTGCCGGTGAGGCTGTCGTCGAGGGTCGCGCGGAACGAGGCCGAATCCTGGAACCGCTGGTACGGGTCCTTGGCGAGGGCGCGCATCACCACCGCGTCGAGCGCACGCGGCAGGTCGTCGACGAGCTCGGTGGGCGGGACGGGCGTCTCGCTGACGTGCTGGTAGGCCACCGCGACGGGGGTCTCGCCGCGGAAGGGCGGGCGGCCCGTGAGCATCTCGTAGAGCACCACGCCCGTGGAGTAGAGGTCGGCGCGGGCGTCGACGGGCTCTCCCTTGGCCTGCTCGGGTGAGAAGTAGGCGGCGGTCCCCAGGATGGCGGTGGTCTCGGCCACGGTGGACGACGAGTCCGACACCGCGCGGGCGATGCCGAAGTCCATCACCTTGATGCGGCCGGACTCGGTGACCATGACGTTGCCGGGCTTGATGTCGCGGTGCACCACGCCGGCGCGGTGGGAGTACTCGAGCGCTTCCAGGATGCCGTCGGCGTAGCGCACGGCGTCTTCGGGAGAGACGGGGCCCTCGGCGATGACGTCCTTCAGCAGCTCACCGTGCACGAGCTCCATGACGATGAAGGGCACGGGGTGGGCGACACCGTCGGGTGTCGTCTCGGCATCCTCGCCGGCGTCGAAGACGCGCACGATCGCGGGGTGCGCCATACGGGAGGCGGCCTGCGCCTCGAGGCGGAAGCGCGTGCGGAACGCGGCGTCGTCGGCCAGGTCGCGTCGCAGCACCTTGAGGGCGACCTCACGACTGAGGGTCAGGTCGTAGCCGCGGTAGACACTGGCCATGCCTCCACGCCCGATGAGCTCGTCGACGCGGTAGCGGCCTGCGAGCACACGAGGATCATCTGTCACGGCGACTCCCTGGGTGCAACGTCTTCCAGACTAACCGACCCGCCTCCGGGTCACCGGAGACGGGTCGGTCGAGGTGGATCGGGCTTACTCTCCGTCGGACGGTGCCGATGTGGAGGGATTGGGCGCCGGCGCCTGCTGGACGTTGGCCTGCGTCTGCGGCGAGCTCTCGGAGTCACGCGTGGTGCCACCGCCCGAGCCCGAGCAGGTCACCGTGTAGCTGACGATGAGCGCCTGACCCGTGTTGGTGCCCACGGTCAGATCGATCGGCCGCTCGTTGGGGCCGGCCTTGGCCGTGGACTGCCCGGTCGAGCCGAAGATGCCGTTGACGGCGGTCAGGTTGTAGCTGACGACCGAACCGGTGCCCGAGGGGCAGCTGAAGCCGTCCCAGTTGATCCGCACGGTGGAACCGGGAGCGACGGTCGACGCCGGAGCGCCGTTGACCTCGATGCGCGGGGCGCCGGGGGCGCCGATCGCGGTCTGGTCGCCGTACACGCGCAGGGTCACGGGCTGGGTCTTGGGCACGTTGCCGGACGGGCTGACCTCGTAGACGAGGCCCACCTGGTCGGGCGAGGACGCCGCGTTGCCGGTGGCGCAGGTCACGTTCTCGAGACCGGCATCCAGAGCGATGGCCGTCGCGGCGTCGCAGGACTGGCCCACGAGATCGAGCGCGTTGACGTTGACCGCTTCGGTCGTCGGCGTGGGCGTCGACGACTGGGTGGGCGTGTTCGACGCGCGCGTCTCGGTGCTGGTCGGCGCGGGGTCGGAGCCCTGGTTGCCGAACACGGCCCACACCGTGCCGCCGAGCACGATCAGCAGGAGCACGATGAGGGCGACCAGCGGCCACGTCCAGCGGCTGCGCTTCGACTTCTCGGGCTCCTCGGCGACCGTGCCGACCGCGGTGGGCGTGGGCATGAGCTGTGTCGCCGCGGAGGTGTCCCCGAGTCCGAGCAGCTGCGTGGCGTCATCGGCGGCGACGAGTCCCGTCGCGACCGCGGGCACCGCTGCCGTCGCGGCGGCGACGTCTCCGCGGCGCAGTGCGCTGGCGGCCCGGGCGACGGCGGCGGCCGAGGCCGGACGCTCCTCGGGCTTCTTGGCGATCATCGCCATGACCAGGTTCTGCACCGGGGCGGCGATGGTCGGCGGGAGCGCCGGGGGCTGCTCGTTGATCTGCGCCATCGCGATCGCGACCTGCGACTCGCCCGTGAACGGACGCTTGCCGGTGAGGCACTCGTACGCCACGATGCCGAGCGAGTAGATGTCGGTCGCGGGGGATGCGGGGTGGCCCGACGCCTGCTCGGGCGAGAGATACTGCACCGTTCCCATGACCTGGCCGGTCGCGGTCAGCGGCACCTGGTCGGCGATGCGGGCGATGCCGAAGTCGGTGATCTTGACACGGCCGTCGGGGGTGATCAGCAGGTTTCCCGGCTTGATGTCGCGGTGCACCAGCCCCGCGGCGTGGGCCGCCTGCAGGGCGGATGCGGTCTGCGCCACGATGTCGAGCGTCTTGTCGGTCGAGAGCGAGCCCTCGCGCTCGAGCACGGTCGAGAGCGCTTCGCCGGGGACGAGCTCCATGACGAGGAAGGCGGAGCCGTTCTCCTCGCCGTAGTCGAAGACGCTCGCGATGCCCTCGTGGTTGACGAGGGCCGCGTGCCGCGCTTCGGCGCGGAAGCGCTCGAGGAACCCGGGGTCCCCCATGTACTCGTCCTTGAGGATCTTGATCGCCACGGTGCGACCGATCACGTGGTCGGTGGCCTCCCAGACCTCGCCCATACCGCCAATGGCGATCCGCGAGTCCAGCTCGTAGCGTCCACCGAATGTCGCACCCTGTGTCGGCCTCATCGTCCCAGCACCGCCTCCATGACCTTCTTCGCAATGGGCGCCGCGATGGAATTACCGCTGCCCGACTGGCCTTGCCCGCCGCCGTTCTCGACCACGACCGCGATGGCGACCCGGGGGTCGTCAGCGGGGGCGTAACCCGTGAACCAGAGCGAATACGGCCGGGTGCCGCCGTTCTCGGCGGTACCGGTCTTACCGGCCACTTCGACCCCGTCTATTCTTGCATTCGACGCCACGCCCTCACTGACATTGGCGACCATCATGCTGGCCATCTCGGCCGCGAGGTCCTCGTCCAGCGCGCGGCCGAACTCGGTGGGATCGAACGTCTGCTGCACCGACAGATCCGGGCCGATCACCTGATCGACCATCTGCGGATTCATCACGATCCCGGCGTTGGCGATCGCCGCCGACACCATCGCGATCTGCAGCGGCGTGGCTCGCACGTCGCCCTGCCCGAACCCGCTGAGGGCTGCACGGTCGTCGCTGAGCGCGCGGGGGTAGGTCGACGCCGTCGACTCGAGCGGCATCGAGAACGCCGTGTTGAAGCCGTACTTCTCGGCCTCCTGGCGCATCGTCTCGCCGCCCAGCTGCGCGGCGAGCTCGGCCATCGGGATGTTGCAGCTCAGGCGCAGGGCGTCGGCGATGGTGACCGTCTCGCCCGGTCCGCACGTGCCGCCGCCGGCGTTGCTGATCGTGGTCGAGGTGCCGGGCAGCGTGTAGCTCGCCGGGTTGGGCAGCGTCGACTCGGGCGTCCACTCGCCGGTCGCGAGGGCGGCCGACACGGTGACGAGCTTGAACGTCGACCCCGGGGGGTTGAGCGTGCCCGCGATGGCGCGGTTGGACAGCGGCTGCTGCGCGTTGGCGAGGAGCTCGTTGTAGCTGGCCTGCACCGCGTCGGTGTCGTGCACCGCGAGGAGGTTCGTGTCGTACCCGGGGCTCGAGACCATGGCCAGGATGCGTCCGGTCGACGGCTCGATCGCGACGATGCCGCCCTCGAGGTCGCCGAGGGCGTCGTACGCGGCCTTCTGCACGGTCGCATCGAGCGAGAGCACGACGTTGGATCCCTGCGGTGCCTGCCCGGTGAAGATCTGCTCGACGCGCGAGAAGAACTGGGCACCGCCGGTGCCGCTCAGCTCCTGGTTCATCGCGCGCTCGATCCCGGTGGCCGAGCCGAGGGCGGCGTTGATGTAGCCGGTCACCGGCGACCACATGTCGGCGTCGGTGTAGACCCGCTGCCAGCTGAAGACGTCGTCGGAGGGGACGGAGGAGGCGATGGCGGTGCCGCTCGCGATGATCGATCCCCGCTGCACCTCGTAGGAGTCGTACAGCGCGCGCTTGTTGTAGCCGTTCTCGGCGAGGGCATCGGCCTGGAAGACCTGGATGAAGCTCGTCGAGCCGAACAGCACCAGGAACATCGCGAGCATGACGAAACTCAGTCGTCGCAGTTCTTTGCTCATCAGCCGATCACCACCCGGGGCTGGTTGCGTACCGCATCCGAGATGCGCAGGATGATCGCCACGATGATCCAGTTCGCCACGAGCGAGGATCCGCCCGCGGCGAGGAACGGCGTCGTGAGGCCCGTCAGCGGGATGACGCGCGTGACGCCGCCGACCATGATGAACACCTGCAGGGCGATCGTGAACGACAGGCCGGTGGCGAGCAGCTTGCCGAAGTCGTCTTGCCCCGCGAAGCCGACCCGCAGACCGCGGCTCGTGAACACCATGTAGAGGCAGAGGATCGCGAAGACGCCGATGAGGCCCAGTTCCTCGCCGAGGCTCGGGAAGATGTAGTCGCTCTGCGCCACGGGCGTGATCGAGGGGCGTCCCTGGCCCAGACCGGTGCCGAGCAGCCCGCCGTGCGCCAGGCCGAAGATGCCCTGCACCAGCTGGAAGCTGCCGCCGGTGCGGTCGATGATCTCGGGGTTGAAGGCGTCCAGCCAGTTGGCGAAGCGCCATCCGACGTAGGTGAGCACCTGCGATGCGGCGACGGCGCCGGCCACGGCCAGGCCCACGCCGAGCAGAACCCAGCCTGTCTTGCCGGTCGCCACGTAGAGCATGGCCACGAACATCCCGAAGATCAGCAGGCCCGTGCCGAGGTCGCGCTGCATGACGATGATGCCGAGCGAGACCAACCAGACGACCAGGATGGGGCCGAGGTCGCGGGCGCGCGGCCAGGTGATGCCGAGGAACCGCGTGCCGACCGAGGTGAGGCTCTCACGCGTGCGCACGAGGTAGCCGGCGAAGAAGATGCCGAGGGCGATCTTGGCGAGCTCGCCGGGCTGGAACGAGAAGAAGCCGAGCGACACCCAGACGTTCGCGTTCTGATTGGTTCCCAGCCCCGGCACGAACGGCAGCAGCAGCAGCACGACGCCGATGAAGCCCGACACGTAGGTGAAGCGGAACAGCACGCGGTAGTTGCGCAGCAGCAGGACGACGGCCACGGCGCCGGCGATCGCGATGCCCGCCCAGGCGAGTTGCTTGGTGGATGCGGCATCCCAGCCGGACTGGCCGATCTCGATGTCGATCCGGTAGATCATGGCGATCCCGAGACCGGTGAGCACCGTGCCGATCGGCACCACGAACGGGTCGGCCCCCGGCGCCGCGAAACGCAGCACGATGTGCAGCACGAGCGCCAGCGCCGCGAGGGCGCCCACGTAGAAGAGGAAGCTCGTGTCGATGGCGCCGAGCGCGCCCAGCTGCACGAGCGCGACGCTGGCGCCGTTGATCAGGAACGCGAAGAGCAGCAGCCCGAGTTCGCGGTTGCGCTGCTTCTGCGGCGAGCGGATGCGCTTGAGGGCGCGGACGACGGCGGTGTCGGCGGGGACCTGGGTGTCGGCGCTCATCACTCCCCCTCTGTCGGGGTCAGGCGGTCGACGATCTGGCGGGCGTCCGCCAGAGACCGCGCCGAGATCGTCGACTCGACGGTCTGCCGGTCGAAGGGGCTGAGGTCGGCCAGCACGATGTCGGTGTCCTCGTAGACGCTCGACAACGAGATCGGCCCGAGACTCTGTTGCACGCCGCGGTAGATGACGACGGAGTCGTCGTCGGCACCGACGTAGTACCGCGTCTGGGTCCAGTTGTAGCCCGCGAAGAGGGCGCCGGCGAAGGCCAGCAGGACCAGCACGAAACCGACGAGCCATCCGACACGGCGCCGGCGCGCACGGCGGCGGTCCTCCTCGATGAGCTCCTCGAGGAACTCGGGAGCGGGCTCGAAGTGCGTCGGTTCGTTGGCCGCCTGGCGGTTCGGGTGCAGCCAGGACGAGCGCCCGGGGCGTGCCGCCGGCACCACGATGCCGCTGGGGTTCGAGGCCGAACCCACGATGGCGGGCGTGCCCGAGAAGAGCGGGTGGTGGCCGCCGATGTCGACGATGACGATGGTGACGTTGTCGGGCGCACCCGCATCCAGCGTGTACTTGAGCAGGATGTCGGCCGTCCGGGCGGGGGCGAGTCCCGCCGCGAGCGCCTTCTGGGTGTGCGCGTCGTCGACGACGCCCGCGAGTCCGTCGGAGCACAGCAGCCACCGGTCGCCGGGGCGGGTGGGCATGATGAACGTGTCGACCTCGGGGTCGGGGTCCATGTCGCCGAGCACCCGCATGAGCACCGAACGCCGCGGGTGGTACCGGGCTTCCTCGGGCGTGATGCGGCCGGAGTCGACGAGGCGCTGCACGAAGGTGTGGTCGGTCGTGATCTGCGTGAGGGCGCCGTCGCGGTAGAGGTAGATGCGCGAATCGCCGATGTGGGCGATGACGGCGTAGTCCTCGACCATGAGCAGCGCGCTGACGGTCGTTCCCATGCCGGCGAGCTCGGGGCGCACCCGCACGGTGTCGATGATGTCGGCCGCGGTGTCGGTGACCGACTGCTGCAGCGCGCGCTCGGCGTCGGCGGTCGTGGCGAAGGGCCGGTCCAGCGGTGCGATCCGCGCGACGGCGAGACTCGACGCGACGTCACCGCCGGCGTGACCGCCCATGCCGTCGGCGACCACGAAGAGATTGGACCCGGCGTAACCGGAGTCCTGGTTGTTCGAGCGGACCTTCCCGGTGTGGGAGATCGCCGTGCTCGAGCCCTGGAAGACCATGCCGAGGGGTCAGCCCTGCAGCTCGAAGGTCGTCGCGCCGACCTTGATCGGAGCGCCGATGAGGATCGGCACCGGCGTCGAGACCCGCTCGCCGTCGTGCCACGTGCCGTTGGTCGAATCGAGGTCCTGCACCATCCACTGATCTCCCCAGAGCATGAGGCGGGCGTGGTGGCTGGACGTGTAGTCGTCGCGGATGACCAGGCCCGACTCGCTGGAGCGGCCGATCGTCAGCGGCTCGGTGCCCAGGGGCAGCTCGAGCCCGGCCTTCGGGCCGCTCGTGATGACGATGCGCGAGACGGCGTCGGTCGTGGCCTTGCCGCCCTTGGAGGACTTCTTGGATGCGGGGCGGGGCGGGGCGACGGGGGATGTCGCTGCGGCAGCCGGTGCGGCCGGCGCCGCTGCGGCGGCGTTCTCGGGGAGCTTGCGCACCCGCACGCCGAAGAGGTCGGCGCGCAGCGAGTAGACGACGGCGAACACGAAGAACCACAGCAGGATCAGGAATCCGATCTGCAGCAGCAGCAGGGGAAGCTCGTTCACTGGCCCTGGCCTCCCCATCGTTCGACGTCGTCGAGCGAGAACGCTCGTGTGGCGTCGTCCTGCGCGGGAGCGCTGCGCGGACCGGCGGCCTGCGCGACGACGCGGAACACGATATCGGTGCGACCGATCGTGACGGTGCCGTCGGGAGGCAGAGGGGCCTCGCCGACCTTGCGGCCGTTGAGCTTGGTGCCGTTGGTCGAGCCGAGGTCGCGCACCATCGCGCGCTCGCCGTCCCACAGGATCTCGACGTGCTTACGGCTGGTTCCCGCATCCGCGATCGTGATGTCGGCGTCGCTGCCGCGGCCGATCACGGTGCGGGCGGCGGTGAGCGGGTGTCGCTTGCCCTCGACGTCGACCACCGCGCTCCACGACACGCGCCCGGCGGCGGTGCTGGATTCGACGCGCAGCTGGCCGGTCGACAGGCGCTCGTCACGCGAGAGCGTGATGCTCAGCGGGCCGGCGAAAGAGTAGCCCTGCGCGCGCGCGTGCTTGGTGACGAGGGTCGTGAGCTCGTCCTGCAGCGCGGAGCCGAGCGCGCGCATCTTCTCGGCGTCGCCGGACGAGAGCTGCACCGTGAGCGTGTTCGGCACGAGGATGCGTTCGCGCGAGACGACGGCGGCCTTGGTGTCGAGCTCGCTGCGCAGCGCCGAAGCGATATCCACGGGCTGGATGCCGCTGCGGAAGGTCTTGGCAAACGCACCGTTGACGGCACGCTCCAGACCTCTCTCGAAGCTGTCTAGTAGTCCCACACGACTCCTCAGGCAGTCAGACCGGGTGGGACCATCGTAGTTGTCCCGCCTGGAGAGGCTATGCAGAAGAGCTGCACGCATGCCTCGCATCGGCAAGAACGACCGCGTAGGGCCGCCCACCGACCGTGATACGATCGGCAGGTTGAGTTTCGCATGCCGTCAGGCGTGCGGCACGCGCAAGTGGCGGAATAGGTAGACGCGCTGGCTTCAGGTGCCAGTGCCCGCAAGGGCGTGGGGGTTCAAGTCCCCCCTTGCGCACAGCGGGATCGGTTCGAAAGAACAGACCCAGAGTGCGTCGGAGAAGAGCCGGTCAGGGTGAGAACCCCGACCGGCTCTTCTGCTGTGGCGCCGTCCCAGGTGCGGGCGGAGACGGGCCCTCCTTTAGAGGAAGCTCGCCGTTCAGTCGGTTGCCGCGTGCACGACGGCCCAGGTGTCGGTGAACTGCTCGAAGCGCACGATCAGCCCGCCCCTCACGACGAAGTAGTGGGCCACCCGCGCGTTCAGCTCCTTGCCCGTCGTGCGGTGCGTGGCGGTGTAGCGGCCGAGCATGACGACGTTCTCGCCGTCGACGACGTAGACGTCATCGTGAGTGGTCCAGTCCGCCCAGTCGCGGCCGAGCACCTCCATCACTCCGGAGGTCACCCCGCCGGGCGTGCGGTAGGTGCCACCGAGGGGGAAGCCCGCCATCTCGGTCCACTCCACATCCGGAGCCATGGTCGAGCGGAGCGCATCGAGATCCCCGGTCGCTGCCGCGAGGTACTGGCGTCGCACGACGTCGCGCGGTGCGGGGGATGCCGTCGGGTCCTGGTGATCGCGTGCCGTCATGAGTCCGAGGGTACGAGCAGCGGACCGCGGCGAGGGCGATGGGCGCGATATCGACATGACATCCTGCCGCAAGTCACCGCGGTTCGGCCGTGAGCCCGGGATCAAGCTGAGTGTTCTTTATGCGTCGGGCGGATGGGGATCCGTCGACGCCCGCACAGGCGTACCGTCATACGTGACGCATCCCTCAGTTCCCCCAATTCGAGGGATGCTCGGCCCCCTCCGCTCCCCCCAGCTGGAGGGGGCCACTTCTTTGTCGGGGCTCCGCCGCCCGTTCGCCCCCGACGGGCGCGAGCTCAGTCCTGACGGTGATAGGCCCGGAGGACGGCATCGGCACGCGCGGCGTTGCGCGCGAGCATCGCGTCGCGCAGCTGCCGCCGGGCAGCGAGCCCGCGCTCCGACGAGTCGATGAACTCGCCGTCCTGGAGATTGCGCTCGAGCGTGAGCGCCGCCTCGCGGATGAACCGCCCCAGCACCACGTTGCCCGTCGCGATCGACAGCGTGCGGAAGAACGCACTCGAGGCCTCGGTGTGCGCGGCGCGGTCGGTCTGCAGCGACACCGCGTTCATGCGGTCGAAGGCCTCGACCAGGTCGGCGAGCTGTTGATCGGAGCAGGAGGGCAGCGCCAGGCGCAGCGCCTCGACGGTGAAGCCGACGATGAAATCGCGGGTGTCGGCGATGATCCGCTCGGTGCGCACCGTCACCCGGGTGAAGCGGTTGGCCGAGATCTCGACGAGGCCGATGCGTTCCAGGCGCTGCAGCGCCTCCCGCACGGGCGTGCGGGAGATTCCGAAGCGCGCCGCGAGATCGACGTCGCGGAGGGGCTGACCGGGATCCAAGCGCCCATCGCGGATGGCGCGACCGAGCAGCTCGAAGACTTCGTCTCCGAGCACAGGGCGTCGACCTGACGGCCGTGCGGTTCGGGTTTCGCGGGCCATGGCCGCACCAGTGTATGCCGCTCGTTCACCGGTTTCGGCGGTCGAATCCGTGCATTCACGCAAAGAAATCTGTGTCGGCGCGCGGCCCTCAGACAGTAGAGTGATCGCTGTCGCGTTCCGCGCGACATATCCGGGGGGATCCGTCGACGCCCGGGCCTGTGAGCACTGCTCGGCCCGGGCGTCAATGGTTAACGGGGTGAGTCAGCGGCGCAACGATTGCGTCACCATCCGCAATATGCTCGCTTCCTGGACTTTTCGCAGGTACGGTGGAAGTTCACTGGCGCAGAGAGTGCCGGCTGACACAGTAAGGCAAGGCATGAGCACGACAGGTATCGTCAAGTGGTTCAACTCCGAAAAGGGCTTCGGCTTCATCGCTCCCGATGAGGGGGGCGCCGACGTGTTCGCGCACTTCAGCGCGATCGAAGGCAACGGCTACCGCTCGCTGGAAGAAAACCAGCGCGTGGAGTTCGATGTGGAGCAGGGCCCCAAGGGTCTGCAGGCGGCGAGCATCCGCCCGCTCTGAGAGCAACGAGCGAAGGGGCGGGGTGCACATGCACCCCGCCCCTTCGTCGTCTCCGCGCGACGTCCGGCGTTATGACGGCTTACGGATGAGCTCGAGCCCGGCGCCGGCGAACTGCCGCAGCGTGGCGGTGGGCAGGAACGCCCGCGTGAGCCCCAGACCGACGCGGGTGAGGTCGCTCTCGTCGCGGAACAAGAGGTACATGGTCTCGTAGCGCGGGTGGAACTTCTCTTTGAAGCGGTGCAGCGACTGGAACCCGTAGACCGGCTCGAGCGCTTCGGCGAGGCCGGTGCTGAGGTCGGCGATGATCCCGGCGTCCGGCGGATAGTCGTGAGCCAGCGGGGCTCCCGAGAGCGACATGATCTGCGCGCCCTCTTCGGAGAAGGCCTTGGCGGAGGAGCCGATGAGGAACTCCATGACCGGGCCGAACCCGCCGTCGCGGCGGCGCATCAGATCCAGCGTCCAGCCGCGGATCGTGCCGCCCTCGCCGTAGACGGGCAGCCACGACAGGAACCCGTCGATGTCGCCGCGCGGTGAGACCGCGAGGGCGAGCCGCACCTCCGGGTCCTCCGCCTCGCCGAGCGTTCCCAGCGTGAAGCTCATCTCGGGCAGACCCTTGTCGCCCACCCAGCTCTCCGAGATCGCCCGCAGCTGCTGGCGCACGCCCCACGATTCGTCGCCGAGGCGCGTCATGCGGAAGGTCATCTCCTCGCGGCCGGCGCGGTTGATCGAGGTGCGCACCGCGCCCCACGCCTTGCCGGTGAACTCGAGCCCGGGCAGATCGACGATCGTGTCGTCGGCGACGACCAGTGCGCGCCAGGACGACGGCACCGCATCCCGCGTCTCGTCGCCCGCGCTGAAGAAGCAGGGCACGTGGCCGGCGTGCTCGGCCGCGGTGATGAACGAGCGGATGGCCGCGGTGCGTCCTTCGGCGGGGCCGATCGGGTCGGCGAGCACGATCGCCACGCCCGCGCGGATCTGGTAGGCGAAGATGTGGTCGCCGAAGCGGGCGTAGCGGTTGCCCTCCCACGTCGACATCCACGAGAGCGTGCCGCCGCCGAAGGTGTGCAGCTGCTCCTTCACATCGGCGAGCGAGACCGGCTGCTCGCCGATGCGCGAGCGCCGTCGCGCGCGGAACGCGCCGCGCACCCACAGCAGATAGCCGAGCATGAGCAGCCAGGTGACGTTGATGGCGAGCGAGAGGGATGGGTCGCCGGCCAGCGCGTCCTCCGCCTCGGTCCAACCGACCAGGGCGATGACGGCGAGCGTCGCGACGAGGGTCAGGACGTTGATGGCGGTGAGGATGATGCCGAGCACCCACGCCCAGCGCCGCCCACGGCGCAGCCCGTTGGCGATGAACACGATGACGACGAGGTCGATTGCGACGTCGATGAACGACCCCGAGGCGGGCGAGGTCGGACCGAACGGGCCGTCGGTGGGCACAACCAGCACGATCATCTCGAAGATGCCGAACATGCAGAGACCGAGGAAGGCGATGAGCCGCTGCTCGCGCACGGTCGTCTTCTGGATGCGCAGGCTGCGGTCGACGAACAGCACCAGCACGACGGCCATCAGGTGCTCGATGTCATCGAGCGTGCCCCAGAACAGCATCGTGACGAACACGTACGCGAGCAGCACCAACCACGCTCGCACGCGCCAGGGCACGCGGAACAGGCTGATCGCTGCGGCGATGCAGGCGAACGTGCCGCCCGAGGGTCCGACGTCGAGAGCCTGGCCCTGCGTGATCGCCCACTCCCATCCGGTGAGGCCGAGGGCCCACAGCAGGCCGGCCGCCGACAGCACCGCGAACAGCTGACCGCCGGCGAAGTACGCGAGCGCGACGCGGGTGCCGCGGCGGAACTCGAGGTAGCCCATCCCCGCGAAACTCACCAGGGCCAGCGGGTACACCCACGGGTGCCCGACGAGGAACGTGCCCGTGACGGGCGTCCACCATCGCCCGGCCTCGAGGGCGGGCAGGCCGTATCCGAACACCTGCAGCCCGGGGTTGTCGGCGAACGCCGAGAGGAAGGACCCCGTGGCGATGCCGATCGCGATGATCGCGACGACGAGTGTGAGGGTGGCCGGGATGCGGCGCGGGATGCGCACAAGCTGCGCCGTGCGCTGTCGGTCGGGTGCCTCGGCCGTCGTCATGCGATCACCCTATCGACGCGCCCCGCACCGGGTCAGTCTCCCTCGGGGCCCACGAGCAGGAGTGCCCGCAAGGCGGCGGCATCGTCGACGACGGCCTGCGCCCCGTCGGCCTCGTGCGGCCAGCTGAAGCCCCACCGCACGAAGATCACCGGCACGCCGTTGGCCATGCCGCCGTCGACGTCGTGATGGCGGTCGCCGATGAGGACGGGGCGGGAGATGTCGGCGCCGGCCGCCTGCATCCGCCGGAGGGCCTCGGCGACGATGTCGGCCTTGGTCGCGAGCGTCTTCTCGTCGAGCGTCGCGCCCGTGATCGCGGTCATGTGCTCGGTGAGTCCGAAGTGCTCCATGAGCGCGACGACCTGCACCTCGGGCTTGGAGCTGGCCGTGCCCTGCGGGATGCCGGCGGCCGCCAGATCGGCGACGAGGCCGGCCACGCCCGGGTACAGCTTGGCGCCGGTCGTGTAGCCGTCGGCGCGCCCGAGGGTGCGGTAGAACGTCACGGCCTCGGTCGCGCCCGCGGGCGTCATGCCCGCGTGGTGCTGGAAGGATTCGTACAGCGGCGGGCCGATCCAGTGCACGAGCTCCGCGCGGGTGGGTGCGGGGAGCCCGAAGTGGGTGAGCGTGATGCTCAGGCGGCGCAGGATCCCGTCGGATGCGTCGACGAGCGTGCCGTCGACGTCCCAGAGGATGCAGGAGAACGGGGATCCGGTGGGCATGCCTCTACGGTATCCGAGCGCGCGCGGCCCGCCGCGCTCAGAACAGGCGCGGAACGCCCGACTCGATGCCCTTCATGCCCTCGTAGTCGAGGGTCACACAGCGGATGCCGCGGTCGGTCGCGAGCACGCGTGCCTGGGGCTTGATCTCCTGCGCGGCGAAGACGCCGCGCACCGGGGCGAGGTGCGGATCGCGGCCGAGGAGCTCGAGGTAGCGGGTGAGCTGCTCGACGCCGTCGATGTCGCCGCGGCGCTTCACCTCGACCGCGACGGTGCCGCCCGCGGGGTCGCGCAGCAGCAGGTCCACCGGGCCGATCGCCGTGGGGAACTCGCGGCGGACGAGGGTCAGATCGTCGCCGATGACCTCGACCTGTTCGGCGAGCAGGCGCTGCAGGTCGGCCTCCACGCCGTCCTTCTGCAGACCCGGGTCGACACCCAGTTCGTGCGAGGAGTCGTGCAGGATCTCGTAGACGCGCACGAGCAGCGCGTCACCGGTCTTGGTGTGCGTCACCCGCCACTGCTCGATGACACCGGCGCCCGCCGCATCCTCATCCGGCTCCTCGACGCGCAGCGTGCACGGCGGGCTCATCCAGTTGAGGGGCGCGTGTTGTACGTCTCGATGGAACGCGACCGTGCCGTCGGCCTTGACCATGATCAGCCGGGTCGCGAGCGGGAGATGTGTCTTGAGGCGACCGGTGTAGTCGACGGAGCAACGGGCTATGACGAGGCGCACCTATCCATTGTCCCAAGACCTGCGGTCGGTCGCTGACAGCGGCCGACCCGAGCGTCGGGTTCAGGTGAGTCCGCTTGCCGCTCCGCCGTGCACCGTCAGAATCTCGCCGTTGGTGAATGCTGCGCCGAGGGCCAGCCACTGCACGGCATCCGCGACATCATCCGCGGCGCCCAACCGGCGCTGCGGGATGGTCTCGAGCATCCCGTGGGTCGCTTCATCCACAGTGATTCCGTGTGCCTGCGCGATGCTCTCGAGTTCCGCCTGCCCCATGTCGGTGTGGATGAAGCCGGGCGCTACGGCGTTGACGCGCACGCCCAGAGGGCCGAGTTCCGCTGCGAGCAGTCGCGTCAGTCCCGTCACGCCGTGCTTCGTGACCACGTAGGCGCCGTAGTACGCGGAGCCACCCAACCCGAGAGTCGAGGTGGTGTTGACGACTGCTCCTCGATTCTTACTGAGTTCGGGGAGCGCCGCTCGAATCATCCGAACGGCGCCCATGACGTTGACGTTCCATGAGAGGTTCCACAGATCCTCGTCGAACTCCGCGAACGCGCCGGCACCTGCGCTCGTCCCCGCGTTGTTGACCAGGACGTCGATCCTGCCGAACCGGGCCATGGCGATGCTCACGGTGCGAGCGACATCGGTTCCGCTCGTGCTGTCGCACGCGACGGCGATGCTGTCGGCTCCGAGCTCGCGCGCAAGGTGCGCCGTCTCCTCCAGCTCGGCGCTGGTCTCGGGGGTGGGGGCGCCGGTCGGGCTGGTGCGGCCGAGGTCGGTCACCACGGTCTTCACACCGGCGGCGGCGAAGCGCAGAGCGATCGCCCGACCCATGCCTCGTGCTCGCCCAGCGCCCGTGATGATCGCGACCTTGTCGGTCGTGGGGGTCTCATCCAGTGTCATCGCATCCTCATCCATGATTGCTCGCTCGTTGCCGTGATCGTGTCGGACCGGCTGCCGGTCGAGTCGACTTCTTGCGTCGGCGGGCCCGGCGTCGACGCTAGCATAAAAATAACCGCATGGATATTTTCATCGCACGCCGCGGATGAAGGCGAGCAGGGAAGCGCCGCCCAGGGTCGCCGCGATCGCGAAGGGCAGGAGCGCGCCGTAGCCGCCGAAGCCGGCGATCACAATGCTCCCGAGAACGGCACCGAGGGTCTGCGGCAGGGTCGTGGTGATGTTGATGATGCCCAGATCCTTCCCGGCCTGATCGGGCGCGGGGAGCACGAGGGTGATGAGGACGAGGTCCACGGAGAGGAAGATGCCGAGTCCGAGGCCGGAGAACAGGGAGCAGACGATCATGGATTCGAGGGTCGGTGAGATCAGAGGGGCGAGCATGCCGAGGGATATCAGCCCCGCAGCCATGTAGATGAGGGGTCGCGTTCGCTGCAGCTTCTGCACCAGGATGCCCGCAGCGACGGTGCCGGTGAGCACCCCGACGAGATCGAAGAGACTCAGAACCGGCACGACCGCAAGGGCGCCGTCTTCGAGGCCGATGTAGTCCTGGAGGATGAAGAGCAGATAGATCTGCACGGGGTAAGCGCCCGTGAAGAGGAGGAACCGTCCTGCGAAGGCGAGGGCGAAGTTCGGATGGCGGACGGGGTTGACCCAGAACGTCTCGAGGATCGAGCGCACCCGAACGGGCAGGCGCGGCACATCGGCATTCGACTGGGAGTTCGTCAGAGCGAACGTGATCACAAGGGCTGCGAGGACGATGCTCACGACCATGTAGCCGAAGAACACCGCGCCGCCGAACTGGGCTCCGACGATCTGGCCTATCACTGTGCCCATCAGCTGCGCCGCCCCGTAGGCCGCAGAGAACGCCCCCCGCCGAGCGATGGGCACGCGGTCCGGGATGTAGGCGCTCACCGGGGTGAGGATGAAGTTGGTGCTCACCTGCAGAGCCACGATCCACAGCAGGAGGCTCGAGATCGAGGCGGCGGAACCTGCGAGCACGGAGAAGACCACCGTGGCCAGCGCAGCCGCAATAAGCCACGGCTCTCGACCTCCCATCCGGGTTCGCGTGCGATCGGTCACGGCGCCCGCGATCGGCGCCGAGACCATCGATGCGACGGCGCCGACGCCCACGACGAGAGCGAGCGCACTGTCCTGGTGTGCCGGATCGAGTGCCTGAACCTGGATGGGGAGCATGATGAACTGCGCCGCACCCCAGAAGAGGGAGAAACTGAAGATCGCGAACGGGAGCGTCACCAAGAGGCGTCGCAGTCCGGGCGCCTGCGTGTGAGGACCTGGGCGGCTGTTCCCGCGGACTGTTTCCCGAGATGCGCCATCGCGCTGATCTGCATTCGCCGGCATCGCTTGCTCCCTCATGAGACACGGGCGCTCTCGACGCGAGAAGCGCAACCGACCCCGGGTCGGGTATGGGGATGCTAGCTCAAAATATCCACTTGGATGTCCGAGTGGATATTTTCACGGCGCCGAGATCACGCGTCGCGAGGCGGCGGGGGAGCCAGGAGCTGATCCACCAGACGCATGGCTTCCGAGAAATCGACCTCCGGGTCGATGAGCCACTGCGTCGACAGGCCGTCGCTGATGGCCACGATGACGGCCGCGGCGGATTCGACGGCGATGTCGTCGCGGACCAGGCCAGACGCTTGTCCTTCCCGCAGGATCGCCACGACCTCGCTTCTCATGTCGCGGAAGCGCTCGGCGAAGAACGGACGCGAATCGGCATTCTCCCGCTCGAGCGCACGCGCGATCATCGTCACGTACAGCGGCATCAGCCCGGGTTGACCCATGACGACGTGAGCGATGGCTGCAGCAAAGCCCGCCGCGCTCCTCTCGCCTTCGCCTTCGCCGGCGAGCCTCTCGCGTCCGCGAGCGTCCGCCTGTCGGAGCACCTCGAGAAAGAGTCGCTCGCGCGAGCCGAAGTGGTGGCGCAGGACCGGGTGGGTGACCCCGAGTGCATCGGCGATCGATCGCAACGACGTCCGATCGGAGCCGAGCTCGTTGAAGACATCCAGCGCCTGATCGATGATCTGCTGACGTCGCAGCGCGCTCTTCGCGTACGGACCGCGTGGGGAACCGCCGACCACTCCAGACTCCTGATCTCTTGCGCGAACGATGCTCGCCGTTCAGCTCTACCTTAGCCCTCGCGGCGAATGAAAATAACCGGCCGGATAATTTCATGCTAGCCTCACGTTCGAGGGTGAACGACGCCTCTCCCGTTCGTCGACAGGAATCCCATGCCAGACACATCAGAGTTCCCACCCGGTCACGCTCGACGTCGCACGACGGGTCCCGACTGGTGGCGGCAGGCGGCCGTGTACCAGATCTATCCGAGGAGTTTCGCCGATGCGAACGGCGACGGAGTCGGAGACCTGCGCGGAGCGCTCTCTCGCGTCGAGTACCTGGGCACCCTCGGAGTGGATGCGGTGTGGCTCAGCCCGTTCTATCCGTCGCAGCTCAACGATGGCGGGTACGACGTCGACGACTATCGGGACATCGATCCCGTCATCGGGACGCTCGATGACTTCGATGCGCTCGTCGAGGCACTCCATGAGCGGGGCATCAAGGTCATCGTCGACATCGTTCCGAACCACAGCTCCGATCGGCACGAGTGGTTCCAAGAAGCACTCGAGGCGGGGCGCGGCTCGGATGCGCGTGACCGATACATCTTCCGTGAGGGGCGCGGAGAGGGCGGTGAGCTTCCGCCGACGGACTGGCTTGCTCTCTTCGGAGGGCCCGCGTGGACTCGCGTGGACGACGGGCAGTGGTATCTGCATCTGTTCACGTCCCACCAGCCGGATTGGAACTGGGACCGCGAGGACGTCCGCGAGGACTTCCTGCGCACGCTCCGGTTCTGGGGTGATCGGGGCGTCGACGGCTTCCGGGTGGATGTGGCCATGGGCATGGCGAAGGACCTCAGCGAGCCGCTCCCCCCGTGGAGCCAGATCGCGCCAGGGCTCGCGATCCTGAAGGGCTCGATCTTCGACGACCCTTTCGCGGAGGGGGCGCATCCGCTCTTCGACCGCGACGAGGTGCACGACATCTACGCAGGATGGCGGGAGGTGTTCGACCGGTACGACCCCCCGCTGTTCGGCGTTGCGGAAGCGTGGGTGCGGCCTCATCGTCGCGTTCGGTACGCGAGCCCGGAGGGCCTGGGGCAGGCGTTCAACTTCGACCTGCTGACGGCACCCTGGAACGCGAAAGCGGTACGCAGCATCGTGCAGCACAATCTCGATCTCGCTGCGCAGTCCGGCAGTTCGAGCACCTGGGTCTTCTCCAACCATGACGTGGTCCGCCACGCGACGCGGCTCGCTCTCCCGGAGGGTGCTGACCCTCGACGCATCCCCCCTCTCGAGAGCGCCGCCGTTGCGCTCGGCCTGCAGCGTGCAACCGCCGCGACGATGCTCTCCTTCGCCCTGCCCGGCAGTGCCTATCTGTACCAGGGTGAAGAGCTCGGTCTCCCCGAAGTGACCGAACTGCCCGCGGAGCACTGGCAGGATCCGATGGCTCGCCTCGACGACGGCATCGCGATCACGCGAGATGGCTGCCGGGTGCCCCTGCCGTGGACCTCGGATGGGCCGTCCTTCGGCTTCGGCGACCATGCGCCACATCTTCCTCAGCCGGAGTGGTTCGGTTCGCTCTCCGCCCACGACCAGTCGACCGACGCCGCCTCGACTCTGTCCCTCTACCGCTCCGCGTTGCAGCTTCGCCGCCAGCTGCAGTGCGAGGAAACCGCCGTCTGGCTGGACCTCGGTGGCGATGTCCTCGCCTTCTCGCGCGCGAACGGCTGGACGTCCATCACCAATTTCGGTACACCTCCCGTGGCCCTGCCGCCCGGACGTGTCCTCCTCTCTTCGCTCCCCCTCACTCCCGAGGGGCTCCTGCCAGGCAACTCCACCGTCTGGCTCGACGCGAGCACAACGATCCGGTAGTCAACGACCCTCGAAGGACCCTCCATGAACATTCCGACCTCGGCCCCTTCGGTCGATCGTCCCGCTGTCATCATCGGCGCAGGCCCGGCAGGCCTGGCTGCGGCCAGGGCTCTGCGTGCGCGCAGCATCCCTTACGTGCAGCTCGAACGTCATTCGGACGTCGGCGGAATCTGGGATCTCGACAATCCCGGGACGCCAATGTACAGATCGGCGCACTTCATCTCCTCGCGCGACAAGTCCGGCTTCTTCGACGAGCCGATGCCGTCCCGCTTCGGCGACTATCCGAACAGGGGTGAGATCCTCGAGTACACGAGGAGCTTCGCCGACGCGTACGGATTGCGCGACAGCATCCGATTCAACACGAGCGTGAGCGCTGTCGCTCAGGACGACGGCACCGGCGAATGGACGGTCACGACGTCCGACGGCACGATCCAGGCAAGCGCAGTCATCTCCTGCACCGGGGTCACGTGGGACCCGAAGATGCCCGATGTCGAGGGCGCCGCCGAGTTCGGCGGAGAGATCCGACACTCCGTCAGCTATGTCGATCCGAAGGAGTTCGAGGGAAAGCGAGTGCTCATCGTCGGCCTGGGCAACTCCGGCGCAGACATCGCCTGCGATGCCGCGGCACACGCGGAGAAGGCTTTCATCAGCACTCGACGCGGATACCACTTCATCCCCAAGCACATCATGGGGAACCCGTCCGACTCGTCCGAGAGTCTTCCCATCTGGGCAGAGCGCGCGCTCTACCGTTTCGTATCGCCGATCATCATCGGAGACATACGCAAATGGGGACTTCCCCGGCCCGATCACAAGCTGTTCGAATCCCACCCGCTCATCAACACGCAGCTCCTGCACTATCTGCAGCACGGTGACATCACGGCACGGCCCGGAATCGCGAGGCTGGATGCGTCCGGGGTGGTTTTCACGGACGGAACACGCGAAGAGGTGGACCTCATCCTCTTCGCGACCGGATACAACATGTCCATCCCGTATCTTCCCCGGGACTACGTCGAGTGGGTGGGTGGCCGCCCCAAGCTGTACCTCAACGCCTTCGCACAGCGTCCAGGGCTCTTCGGAGTCAGCTACATCGAGGTCAATTCCAGCGCGTACACACTCTTCGATCGCATCGCGCACCTGATCGCAGAGCACCTGTCGGACACCCGGTCGAACACTCCGCGTGCCGCACGATTCCGTCAGGTCGTCAAGACCCACAACCCGGATCTGTCGGGCGGCATCTCATTCGTCGGGAGCGACCGTCACGCCACCTATGTGGAGGTCCGTGCGTACAAGCGCGAACTGCGTCGCGTGGCTCGGAGGATGGGATGGCCTGATCTCGAACCGCGCTTTTTCTCCTCCTTGCGCAGGACGCGGACCGCGGCGAAGCAGGAGGCGTGAGCGTCGACCTCGTCGGCGCACTCGCTGCGCTCGCGCTGGCGGACAGCATCAGCCTCGGGACGCTGCTGATCCCCGTCCTCTTCCTCGTCGCGCCCCGCGTGCGTCCGAGCCGGATCCTCATCTACCTCGCCACCATCGGCAGCTTCTACTTCGTCGTCGGAGGCGTGGCCGCCTGGGGCGTCGCCCAGGTGCCTTCCTCGAAAGCGGGCCTGTTCACCACCCCCGCTGTGTCCGCGATCCAACTCGTGCTCGGCGGCGCGATCGTCGGCGGCGCGATCGTCGCGCTGCGCAGGGTCGGGCTCGAGCGGGCACGGAGCTCGGAGAGCGCGACAGCGGGGCGTCTGGCCCCCTCCCGTCGCCTGGCCCGTTGGCGGCACGCAGCCGTGGCCGACCCGTCGGGGAAGCAAGTCGTGCTGATCGCGCTCGGGGCCGGACTGATCGAACTCGCGACCATGGTGCCGTACCTCGCCGCGATCGGGATGGTTTCCTCGTCGGGCGCAGCGACCGGAACCCGCGTTGCTTTGCTCGCTGGATACTGCGCCCTCATGGTGACCCCCGCCCTCCTTCTGCTCGCGCTTCGACTGACTCTGCGATCGAAGGTCGAAACGCATCTTCAGCGCCTCGCCTCCTGGATGGAACGCACCGGCGCGGAGAACACCGCATGGATCCTCATCGTCGTGGGCGGACTCCTCGTGCGAGACGCTCTGCAGCGTCTGCAAATCCTCGAGTGGCTCGGGGGCCTGTTCGAGTAGGCGGGGTCGGCCGGCGGCCGCTCAGACGTCGACGCGCTCGGGGCGACGCTCCGCGAGCGGCTTCGCGGCGCCCGAGAACAGCCCCGACGCGATGATCAGCCCGACGATGACGAAGAGCGTGTTCAGGAGTCCGATGTGCTCGCTGATGAAGCCGAGGATGGGCGGGCCGCAGAGGAACGCGACGTAGCCGATCGTGGCGGTCGCGCTCACGCGTGCCGCGGCTCCCACGGGGTCGTCGCCCGCCGCCGACATGCCCAGGGGGAATCCGAGCGAGGCGCCGACGCCCCAGAGGGCCGCCCCGACGAAGACGAGCGGCACGTTCGGGGCGAGGATGAACAGCAGGAGCCCGGCGGCCGCCGTGGCGGCGAGGACCCGCAGCACCATCACGCGCCCGAAGCGGTCGACGAGCGGACCGCCGAACACGCGCACCACCGTCATCGCGATCGAGAAGACGGTCAGTGCCGCGGCGCCCATCGCCTCGGGTGCGCCGTGCCCTTCGACGACGGCCAGGGGCAACCAGTCGTTGGCGCCGCCTTCGGCGAACGCCATCCCGAGCATGATGACGCCCAGGGCGTAGGTGCGCGGCTCCTTCCAGGCGCTCAACGCGGTGCTGAGCCGGTTGCGCCAGCCCGTGGGGGTCGGAGCGGTCTCCTCATCCATGCTCATGTCGCGCACGGGCACGTTCGCGACGCTCACGACGGCGAGCAGCAGGATGACGCCGGCGACGACGCCGGTGTGCACCATGACGCTGGTCTGCCAGGCGGCGGCCAGCACGCCCAGGCTCGCTCCGATCACGGTGCCGAAACTGAAGAACGCGTGGAACAGGGGGAGGATCGTGCGCCCGGTGGTCTTCTCGATGGCGGCGCCCTCGACGTTCATCATCACGTCGAGCGAGCCGTTGCCCACGCCGAAGAGCGCGAGGCCCAGCATCACGACGCCGTACGAGTGGACGACATCGGTGCCGAAGCCGATGACGCCGAGACCGGCGGTGACGGCCAGCAGTGCGCCCAGCATCCCCTTGCGGGCGCCGAGTCGCGCGAGCACGAGGGGGCTCAGCGACAGGCCGATGATGGAGGCCACCCCCATGCCGAGCAGGAGCATGCCGACCTGGATGTTGTCGATCTCGAGCGACGACTTGATCGCCGGAACCCGCGACGCCCACGTCGCGATGCTGAGACCGCTCGCCAGGAAGATCGCGAAGATCGCCGTCCGCCACCGGACGAGCTGAGAACGGGACAACGCTGTTTCCATGGTGCTCAGCGTACCGAATCGATTCGATGGCGAACAACGGAGGGGTTACCATCGGAACACCATGAACGCGCGCCGTGCCACCATCAGCGATGTCGCCCGCGCCGCGGGCGTCGCCGCGTCGACCGCGTCGGTCGTGTTCAGCGGCAAGACGCCCGTCTCGGATGCGACGCGCGAGCGGGTGATGGCCGCGGCCAAGGAGCTGGGCTACACCGGCCCCGATCCCCGTGCCGCGTCGCTCCGCCGCGGGCGCTCGGGCATCGTCGGGGTGGTCATCGGCGACCGCCTGCGCGCGGCCTTCCGTGACCCGGTGACCACCGTCATGCTCGACGGTCTCGCCGAGGGAGTGGCCGCCCAGGGGGCGAGCCTGCTGCTGCTGCGCGACGACGACACGTCGGAGGAGCCCCAGCTGCAGTCGGCACCCGCCGATGCCTTCGTGCTGGTCGGGTGCAGCACCCGGCTGCGTGAGGCCCTCGAGACCATCCGCGGTCGCGGCGTTCCCGTCGTGGTCGTCGAAGGCGATGCCGGCGAGGGCGTTCCCCAGATCAGGCTCGACAACCGCGACGCCCAGGCCGTCATCGCACGCCACGTGGCCTCGCTCGGCCACGACGACGTCGTGCTCGTGACCCTTCCCGTCGCCGAGGGGCGCGCGGCCGGATGGATCGAGACCGCGCCGCTGCCGGCGATCGCCGTCGACGTCACCCGCGATCGCCTCCACGGTGCGCTCGACGTCTTCCCCGACGCCCGCGTGTACGCCTCGGGCGGCAGCTTCATCGATCAGGGGTACGCGGCCGGTCAGGCGATCCTCGCCGCGCCCGGCCCCCGCCCGACCGCCATCCTGGCGCAGAGCGACATGATCGCCGCGGGCATCATTCGCGCGGTCCAGGACGCCGGTCTGCACGTGCCCGACGACGTGAGCGTGACCGGGTTCGACGGGGTGCAGATCGACGGGGTCGCGCCCCTCACCCTGACCACGATGGTGCAGCCGGCGGCCGAGAAGGGCCGGGCCGCGGGGGTGGCGGTCTCGCAGATGCTGGCCGGCGACGAACCCGCCGACATGCTGCTCACCTCTGTGTTCCGCCCGGGTGATACCACAGGTCCCGCGCCCCGTCCCGGCGCATCCGGACCCGATCCGTCCGCATAGAATAGGGAAAGACACCCCGATCGCCTGAGCGCTCCGCCCTGCACGGAGCCCGACGACCCCGAGGAGGCCGCACATGCTGGTACTCCTGGCTGCGTTCGCCCTGGTTCCCCTTCTGCTGCCGTGGCTCGTGGCTCGGATCGGGGCTCGCGCCTTCACGGTGGCCGCCGTTCTCCCGGCGATCGCCTTCGGCTACACCGCGTGGCTCGGCCCGCAGGTGCTCGCCGGAGACATTCCTTTCGAGTCATACGACTGGATTCCCAGCCTCGGTCTCGCGCTCTCGATGCGCATGGACATGCTCGGGTGGGTGATGGCGCTGATCGTCACCGGCGTCGGCGCCCTCGTGATGCTCTACTGCCGCTGGTACTTCGCGGGCAAGAGCGCCGGCCTCGGGCAGTTCTCGGCCGTGCTGCTGGCCTTCTCAGGAGCCATGTACGGGCTCGTGCTGACCGACGACATCGTCGTGCTGGTCATGTTCTGGGAGATCACCAGCGTCCTGTCGTACCTGCTGATCGGCTACTACCACGCCCGCGGCGTCAGCCGCCGCGCGGCCCTCCAGGCGCTGCTCGTCACGACCCTCGGCGGACTCGTGATGCTGATCGGCGTCGTGCTGCTGGTCGTCGAAGCGGGCACGACGAGCCTGTCGTCGATCCTCGCCCAGGCGCCCTCCGGCGCGGTCGTGAACGCGGCGCTCGTCATGATCCTCGTCGGCGCGCTCAGCAAGTCGGCGATCTTCCCCTTCCACTTCTGGCTGCCCGGCGCGATGGCCGCCCCCACCCCGGTCAGCGCCTACCTGCACGCGGCCGCCATGGTGAAGGCCGGCATCTACCTCATCGCCCGCCTCGCCCCGGTCTTCGCGATCGCCGAGCCGTGGCGACCGATCGTGGTGAGCCTCGGCGTCTTCACGATGCTGCTCGGCGGCATCCAGGCGCTGCGCGAGAGCGACCTCAAGCGTCTGCTGGCCTTCGGCACGGTGAGCCAGCTGGGTCTGCTGACCGTGGTCATCGGCTTCGGCACGCGGGAGGCGGCGCTCGCCGGTCTCGCCCTGCTCCTCAGCCACGCGCTGTTCAAGTCGTCGCTCTTCCTGGTGGTCGGCGTCATCGACCGTCAGCTGTCCACGCGCAACATCGGCGAGCTCTCGGGTGTCGGACGCCAAGCGCCCACCCTGGCGGTGTTCAGCATCATCGCCGTGTGCTCGATGGCGGGCGTCATCCCCACGATCGGCTTCGTCGCGAAGGAGTCCGCGCTCGCCGCGTTCCTGGACGACGGATCGCCCTGGGCGCTCGCCGCGCTCATCGGCGTGCTGGCGGGCTCCGTGCTCACCGCGGCCTACGGCATCCGCTTCATCTGGGGCGCGTTCTGGACCAAGAAGGATGCGGCGGGCGCTCCGCTCGACCGCACCGAGTGGCCCGACCCGCCCGTGGGCTTCCTGCTGGCGCCCATCGTGCTCTCGGGTCTGACGCTCCTCTCGGGACTCGCGGCACCCTGGATCGACACCGCCTTCACCCTCTACGCCGAGACGGCGCCCGCGGCCACCGACCACGTGACGCACCTGGCGCTCTGGCACGGCTGGGAGCCCGCGCTCTTCCTGTCGATCGGCACGCTCGTGCTCGGCGCCTTCGTCTTCTGGTTGGCGCTGCGCGTGCGGTGGGCCTCGCGTCGCCGAGTGCTGCCCTTCACCGCGACCGAGGCGTACAACGCGGTGCTGCGCATCATCGCGCGCGTCTCGGTGTGGACCACGAGCCTGACCCAGCGCGGGTCGCTGCCCGTATACGTCGGCACGATCTTCCTCGTCTTCGTCGTCTCGCAGGGCACCGTGCTGCTCTCGACGCCGGAGTGGCGTCTGCAGCTCGAGGCCTGGCAGTCGCCGACGCAGGTGTTCATCGCGCCGCTCATGATCATCGCCGGCATCATGGCCGTGCAGGCGCGCAAGCGCTACACGGGCGTCGTGCTGGTCTCGGTCACCGGGCTCGGCATGGTGCTGCTGTTCGCCACGAGCGGGGCGCCCGACCTCGCGCTCACCCAAGTCCTGGTCGAGACGGTCACCCTGGTCGCCTTCGCGCTGGTGCTGCGCCGCATCCCGGCCCAGATGGGCGATCACAACGCCTCGGTCGCCCCGGTGGCCCGCGCGGTGCTCGCGGCGGGCGTGGGCCTCACGATGGCCCTGGTCGCGGTGGTCGCCACGAGCGCCCGGGTGGCGCAGCCGGTGTCGCTGTCGTTCCCCGAACTCGCCTACGAACTGGGCCACGGCCGCAACGTCGTCAACGTCGCGCTGGTCGATCTTCGCGGCTGGGACACGATGGGCGAGCTCTCGGTGCTCATCCTCGCGGCGACCGGTGTGGCATCGCTCGTCTTCGTCACCCACCGCTCCGACACGCTGTCGGACTTCACGCGTCCGCTGCCCCGCATCCCGAACCGACGCCCGCTGCTCGAGACCGCCGAGGGTGTGCGCCCGCAGGGTCAGGGTGAGAGCGGCCGGCGCGCCTGGCTGGTCGGCGGAGCCCGCGTCCGGCCCGAGAACCGATCGCTGCTGCTCGAGGTCGTGGTGCGGATCCTGTTCCACTCGATCATCATCGTGTCGCTCTACGTGCTCTTCGCCGGCCACAACCTGCCCGGCGGCGGGTTCGCGGGCGGGCTCATCGCGGGCATGGCGCTGGTCATGCGCTACGTCGCCGGGGGACGCTACGAGCTCGGCGCCGCCGCCCCGACGGATGCCGGACGGCTGCTCGGCATCGGCATGCTGCTCGCCGTCGGCACGGCGATCGTGCCGCTGTTCTTCGGCGTCGACCCGCTCACCAGCACCTTCTTCGAAGCCGAGATCCCGGTGCTCGGCCACGTCGAGTTCGTCACGTCGACGATCTTCGACATCGGCGTGTACCTGGTCGTCATCGGACTCGTCCTCGACGTGCTCCGCAGCCTCGGTGCCGAGGTCGACCGTCAGACGCAGGAGCTCGCCGAGCGAGGGGTGAAGACATCATGACCGTCTCCGCCGTCCTCGTCATCGTCATGGCCGTGCTCTTCGCGTGCGGCGTCTACGCCATGCTCGAGCGCAGCCTCACGCGCGTTCTCATCGGATTCCTGCTGCTCGGCAACGCGGCGAACCTGCTGCTGCTGATCGTCATGGGACAGCCCGGGACGGGAGCGTTCTTCGAGGAGGGCGTCGATCCCGAGACCTACTCCGACCCGCTGCCGCAGGCGCTCACCCTCACCGCGATCGTCATCACGTTCGCCGTCTCGGCATTCCTCCTGGCCCTGATCTACCGCTCCTGGCAGCTGGGTCAGGCCGACACCGTCGAGGACGACGCCGAGGATGTCGCTCTGCGCGGCCGCGGTGCCGAGACCGACGAGGCCCTCGACGTGGAGATCACCGAGGAGGACGACGACGCCACCACGGACTTCCTCGACGCCGCCAGCATCCCCATCACCGTCCTCGGCAACCGGGACTTCTCGGGCATCCGGGATGACGCCCCCACCGACCGCCCCGCCCCGCGCGACTCATCGGACGACCAGACGGAAGGAGGAGAACGATGACAGCCCTCGTCCCCCTCCTTGTGACCCTGCCGCTGATCGGTGCTGCCCTGAACCTCGTCTTCGCCCGGCGACGCCGCGTGCAGGTCGGCGTCTCGCTCACGACCCTGACCGCGGTCATGGTCATCGCCGCGGTGCTGCTGTACGTCGTCGACAACGGCACACCGCTGGCCGTCTCCGTCGGCGGGTGGCCCATCCCGTTCGGCATCGTGCTGTACGTCGACCGCCTGGCCGCGCTCCTCGTGCTCGTCTCGAGCGTCGTGCTGCTCGCGGTCCTGCTCTTCTCCGTCGGACAGGGCGCGGCGGACGGCGACGAAGAGACGCCGGTCTCGATCTTCCACCCGTCGTACCTCATCCTGTCGGCCGGTATCTTCAACGCGTTCATCGCGGGCGACCTGTTCAACCTGTACGTCGGATTCGAGATCCTCCTCGTCGCCTCGTACGTGCTGATCACCCTGGGCGGCACCGAGTCGCGCATCCGTGCGGGCATCGTCTACATCGTCGTCTCGCTCGTCTCGTCGATCCTGTTCCTGGCCTCGATCGCGGTGATCTACGGCGCGCTCGGCACCGTGAACATGGCGCAGATCGCCGAACGGATGGGGGAGCTGCCGCAAGAGGTGCAGCTCACCCTGCACCTGATGCTGCTCCTGGCGTTCGCCATCAAGGCCGCCGTCTTCCCGCTGTCGTTCTGGCTGCCCGACTCGTACCCGACCGCACCGGCGCCCGTCACGGCCGTCTTCGCGGGTCTTCTGACCAAGGTGGGTGTCTACGCGCTCATCCGCACCGAGACGCAGCTCTTCCCCGACAACGACGTCAACACCCTGCTGATGATCGTGGCGCTCGCGACGATGATCGTGGGAGTGCTGGGCGCCGTGGCGCAGGCGGAGCTCAAACGCATCCTGTCGTTCACGCTCGTCAGCCACATCGGCTACATGGTGTTCGGCCTGGCGATCGCGACGCCCGCGGCCATCGGCGCGACGATCTACTACATGGTCCACCACATCGTGGTGCAGACCACCCTGTTCCTCGCGGTCGGCCTCATCGAGCGCCGGGCGGGCAGCACCTCGATCCTCAAGCTCAAGGGACTCATGCGTGCGGCGCCCGTCATCGCGGTGCTGTACTTCATCCCCGCGGTGAACCTCGGCGGACTTCCGCCGTTCTCCGGCTTCATCGGCAAGTACGCCCTGTTCGACGCCGCCGCCGAGGTGGGAACACCCCTCATGATCGTGCTGATCGTCGGCGGTGTCGTCACGTCGCTCCTCACGCTCTACGCCCTCATGCGCGCCTGGAACCTCGGATTCTGGCGTGAGGACGAGGCGGAGGAGCCCGAGGTCGAGGCACGCGTGTCGTACCTGGGCGACGCGCCGGCCGCCGGCATCCAGACCGAGCGCCGCGCCATCCCGCGCGTCATGACGGCGGCGACCGCCGGCATGGTGGGCGTCACGGTGGCCCTCACGGTGTTCGCCGGACCGCTCTACGACATCTGCGCGCGCATCGGCGATGCTCTTCTCGACCCGGTGCACATCGTGCAGCTGGACGAAGACCAGGCCGTCCTGGAGGTCGACGGATGAAGCGCCACCTGATGGGGAAGAAGGGCCTGCTCGCGCAGACGTGGCGCCAGCTGCCCTTCTTCGTCTGGCTCATCGCCCTGTGGATGCTGCTCTGGGGCCAGTTCACGGTCGTGGCCTTCCTCACCGGGCTCATCGCCGCGATCATCGTCACCCGCGTGTACCGGCTTCCTCCCGTCGAGCTGTCGGGCCGCGTGAACCCCTGGTACGGCGCGATCTTCCTGCTCACCTTCCTCGGGGCCCTCGTCAAGGGCTCGCTGACGGTGGCCTGGCAGGTGCTGAACCCCTGGCATTACCCCGGCGTGGCCGTCATCGCCGTGCCGCTCGACCTCGACGACGAGCTGATCCTGGCCCACACCGCCGTCACTGCGTCGCTCATCCCGGGATCGCTCGTGGTCGACATCGACCGGGATCGCCGCGTGCTCTACCTGCACGTGATCGGTGTGCGCTCGGATGCGGACGTCGAATCGCAGCGGCGCAGCGTCCTGCGGTGGGAACGTCGCATCGTGCGTGCCGTCGGCTCCCGTGCGCAGGTGGCGCATCTGCGCACCCTCGCCCCCATCCCGCGATCGAGTGACCCGTCATCCGGCGATGCGGTGCCGAGCACGGGGTCGGGGTCGGGGTCTTCGAGCGTCGGGTCTTCGGGCTCGGGCGCCGGCCCGTCGTCGGGCGCGAACTCGCCCTCGAACGGAGGCGGTCGATGAACCCCCTGCTCATCGCGATCTACATCGTCTTCGCCGTCGCGGCCCTGCTGACCCTCTGGCGGATCATCGTCGGTCCCTCGATCCTCGACCGCGCGGTGGCGTCCGACGTGCTGCTGACCGAGCTGATGTGCGTGCTGGGGGCCGAGATGGCCATCAACCACCACACCCGGACGCTCCCGGTGCTCCTCATCATCGCCGCCGTCGGCGTCTTCGGATCGATCTCGATCGCACGATTCGTCGCTCGAAAGGACGCGAACCGATGATCGCGACCGTCGTGACCGAACCCACCGTCTGGGACACCGTGCTCGACAGCGCGGCGCTCGTGCTGATCCTGCTGGGCGCGCTGCTGTGCCTCACCGCGGCCATCGGTCTGCTGCGCTTCCACGATGTGCCGACGAGACTCCACGCGGCCACCAAGCCGCAGGTGCTCGGACTCATCCTCATCTGCCTGGCCGTCGCGCTGTCGCTGCGCAGCTGGGCGGCGGTCGCCTTCCTCGTGCCGATCGTGCTGATCCAGCTCGCCACGGCACCGCTCTCGGCGCACATGGTCGGGCGTCAGGCGTACCGCAACCGCACGATCGACGAGAAGGCGCTGTACGTCGACGAGCTCGCCCGCGACCGCGAGAACCCGCCCGACGCACGCTGAGCGCGCCGGAGTTCTCGCCGGGTGCCGTGCGGGCCCGGGGATGCGTCAGCGGCGGAGCCTGGGGCTGCGTCAGCGGGCGGCGGGCACCGCGTGGTCGTCGGCGGCGACGATGTCGTCCGCGTTGTCGGCGATCCACGACAGCAGCGGCAGCATCCGCTCCATGAGCTCCCAGCCGCGGGGCGTCAGCCGGTACTCGACGTGCGGGGGCACGGTCGGGAACGACTCCCGGGCGACGATGCCGTCGGCGGTGAGCGTGCGAAGGGTCGTCGCCAGCATCTTCTCGCTGATGCCCTCGACACTGCGCCGGAGCTCACCCCAGCGCCGGGTGCCCTCGGACAGCTCCGACAGCACGAGCACGCCCCAACGGCTCATGACGTGATCGAGCACGGTGCGTGTGGGGCACGCGGCGGCGAAGACGCCAGGATGCTCTTCCCGGATTCCCGCAAGACTAACCATCACGTTGGTACCTTACGCGAAAGTGGGTACCCAAGGGCGGGAATGCTCGGAACCGGCGCATCGCTGCAGCAGGGGACCCTCTAGGGAAGGAACCCTCATGACCATTCTCGTCTCCGCCGCCAGCGGTCAGCTCGGCCGCCTCATCGTCGACAGCCTGCTCGCTCGCGGCGTCTCCGCATCCGACATCGTCGCGGGTGTGCGCACGCCCGCGAAGGCGACCGACCTCGCCGAGCGCGGAGTTCGCGTCGTCGCCTTCGACTACGACGCACCGGCCACGCTCGAGGCCGGACTGGTCGGCATCGACCGCCTCGTGCTCGTCTCGGGCTCCGAGGTCGGCAAGCGCACCGAGCAGCACAAGGCCGTCATCGACGCCGCAGCCGCCGCGGGCGTGACGGGCATCGCGTACACGAGCGTCTACGGCGCCACCGAGAGCACGCTGCCGCTCGCGCCCGAGCACGTGGCGACCGAGCAGGCGCTGGCCGCATCCGGAGTGCCCTTCGTGCTGCTGCGCAACAACTGGTACATCGAGAACTACGCGGGCGACGTGGCGCGCGCGGCCGAGACCGGTGTGATCGCGGCAGCGGTGGGTGACGGCCGGGTCGCCGGTGCATCGCGCCTCGACTACGCCGAGGCGGCGGCCGCCGCGATCCTCGACGACGCGCGCCTCGGCCAGGTGCTCGAGCTGGCGGGCGACGAGTCGTTCGGCTACGCGGAGCTCGCCGCCGCCGCGGCCGAGGTCACCGGCCGCGAGGTCGTGTACCAGCCGCTGAGCGAGGACGACCTGCGCACGGGCCTCACCGCCGCGGGCCTCGACGAGGGCACGATCGGTTTCGTCGCCGCTCTCGACGCGGGCATCGCCGCCGGTGCGCTCGACTCCTCCGACCGCACCCTCTCCGGCCTCATCGGCCGCCCGACGACCTCCCTCGTCGCCGCCCTCCGCCCCCTCGTCTGACGGTCGGGGTCGGGGTCGGGCGGGGTCGGGGGCGCCCGGCCCGCCCCGGCCCGGCCCGGTCGCCCGGGCCCGCCCCGGCCCGGCCCGGACGCCCGATCGCCGAGACAGCACTTTCGCGCCGAGACTGCGGGTTAAACCCACGGTTTCGGCGCGAAAGTGCTGTCTCGCGGTTCTGGGAAGGGTGGTTCAGTACCAGTTGGTGGACTGGGAGTGACCCCACGCGGCGCAGGGAGTGCCGTAGGCGCGGGAGATGTAGTCGAGGCCCCAGGCGACCTGCGTGGCGGCGTTCGTCTGCCAGTCGGCGCCGGCCGACGCCATCTTCGAGCCGGGCAGCGACTGCGGGATGCCGGTGGCACCGCTGCCGGCGTTGTACGCCTCGAAGTTCCAGCCGGACTCCTTCTGCCACAGCGAGTCGAGGCACGAGAACTGATCGTCGCCCCATCCGTACTGCGATGCCGCGAGCGAGCGAGCGCTCGCGCGGGCCCCGTCGGGGGTGTTTGCCTGTGCCAGGGCCTCGGCTGCGGCCTGGGCCGCGGCGGCTGCTGCCGCCTGCTCGGCGGCGACCTGCGCGTCGTACGCGTCGCGCGCCGAGGCCGTGCGGGTGGTCGCGCTGCGAAGCACGCCGATGGATGCCTCGGCGACAGCATCCGAGAGCTCCTCGGAGTCCGCGAGCCGGTCGATCTCCTTCTGCAGCTCGGCGGTGTCGACCTTGCCGGCCGACGAGCTCGCGGTGGCCCGCGCGATCGTCAGGTAGAACTGCGCGTCGAGGTCGACGGCGCGGGTCTCGGTGGCGGCGGAGGACGAGGACGGCACGGGTCCGGGAGTGGCCGCGAGAGCGGGACTGGCGCTCAGGATGGATGCGGCGAGCACCGCGGCGACAGTGAGGGAACGGGTGAAAGCGGGCAATGGGTCTCCCAGATCGGGCGGATCCTGCACGAGCGCGCGATGGCGCGCAGGCACGACGCCGATCCGGGCGACGCGGCGCGCGGGCGGTGTCAGCGGGAGGCAGGCTGGCGGCCCCGTCGATGGGGCGGGCCTCGCGGTCGGGTGGCGGCGAGGACCCGGCCACGCTAGGCGTCGATTCTGGACGGTTCGTGCCATTGACCTGGGCAAACCCTGGACGCGCACCCTGTCCGTCCCGTCGCGGGCGCTCCCGGTGCCCCATCCGCGAGACGGCACTTTCGCGCCGAGACAGCGGATTAAACCCACCGTCTCGGCGCGAAAGTGCTGTCTCGCGGGTCCGGCTAGGCGGGCCTGGCCGAGCCGCCCGGCCGAGCCGGACCGACCGAGCCGGACCGGCCGAGCCGGACCAGCCCGCCGGGGGTCAGCCGATGAGGCTGGGGGCCAGGTCGCGGAGGGTGCGACGGTGGGTCATGCGGGTGACGCCGATCGCCGCGAAGCCCAGGGCCACCAGCATCCACACGAGGAGGATCGCGATGTCGCCGCCGATCCGCGCGATGTCGCCGCCGTACATGAGCTGGCGCATGGCATCGACGACGTATCCCATCGGCAGCACATGATGCAGCCCGGCCAGCGGCGCGGGGAGCGTCTGCCAGGGGAAGGTGCCGCCCGCGGTCACGAGCTGCAGCACCATGAGCACCAAGCCCAGGAATTGACCGACCGACCCCAGCCACACGTTGAGCGCCAGGATGATCGCGGCGTACGTCAGCGAGGCGAGCACCAGGATGCCGAGTGTCGCGAGAGGATTCGCGAAGGTGAACCCGAGGGCGAGCGACAGCACGCCGAACAGCGCGACCATCTGGATGCCGCCGAGCAGCCCGGGCGTCAGCCATCCGGCGACGGTGATGCGCAGCGGCGAATGCAGCGCCGTGATCGCGCGACGCGAGATCGGCTTGACGATCAGGAACAGCGCGTAGATGCCGATCCACCCCGCGAGGGCGGCGAAGAACGGGGCGAGCCCCGCGCCGTAATCGGCCGCCGAGGCCACCTTGCTCGATTCGATCTGCACCGGATCGGCGATCGTGTCGGCCTGCTGCTGCCGCAGGTCGGCATCGGACTCGGGGATCTGCGCGACGCCCGACGTCAGTCCGTCGCGGAGCTGCGCCGCGCCCGACTCGAGGGTGCCGAGACCCGAGGCGAGGGTGCCGGTGCCGTCGCGCAGCTGGGCGGCGCCGGATGCGGCCTGAGCCGCCCCATCCGCCAGAGTCGCCGCACCCGCCGCGAGATCGGACGCGCCCTGCGAGACCTGACCCGCGCCGGCGGCCAGGCGGTCGACCTGGCCCACCGCCGACTGCACGGTGGCGTTGGCCGAGGAGATGTCGCCCGCGAGCGGATCCAGCCGCGCCAGGACCGCGTCGATCTCGGCGGGGGTGAGGCCGCGGGCGGCCAGGTCGTCGGCGATCGCGGTGCGGATGGCGGGGAGGTCGTCGACCAGGCTCTGCGCGGCCGCTCCCGCGCGATCGGCGTAGCCGTCGAGCGTAGCCGTGCCCGCGGCGACCTGCTGTGCCCCGGCCACGAGCTGCGAGGCGCCCCCGGAGAGCCGCGATGCGCCGTCCGAGAGCGCCGCGGTGCCGTCCGCGAGCTGCGAGGCACCGCCCGAGAGCTCCGTCGCGCCCGACAGCGCGGTGCCCGTGCCGTCGGTGAGCTGCGAGGCGCCGTCGGCGGCCGTCACCAGGTTGCCGCGGATGTCGGAGATCGCGGTCAGCAGCCGGCCCGCTGCCTGGGCGCCCACCATCTCGGCCACCGAGGTGCGGATCTTCTCGATCGCCTGCGAGCCGATCGTGGATGCCAGGTAGTTGTTCGCGTCGTTCGTGGCGAGTGCGAGCGTCGCCTGCTGAGGATCGCTGCCGGCCGCCGACAGCAGCGCCGACGAGAAGTCCGCGGGGATGGTGACGGTGAAGTCGACGGCGCCGTGCGCGAGGGCGTCGGCGGCTCCGTCGGCCGACATCCGCTGCCAGTCGAACGTGCCGTCCGACACCAGGTTGTCGGCCACCTCGTCGCCGAAGTTCGTCGTCGAGCCGTCGCCGCCCGAACCCGTGTCGCTCGCGCCGGTGTCCTCGACCACGAGCCCGACGGGCACCTGGTCGAGCCGTCCGTACGGATCCTGGTTCGCCCAGAGGTAGAGCCCGCCGTAGAGGACCGGCACGCACATCAGCGCGATGAGCGCGATGACGGACATGCGCGTGGATGTGAGCCGCCGCAGCTCGGCGACGATCATCGCGGGGATCTTCATCGGATGCTGCTCTCGTCGGATGTCGCGTCGGTCGCCGTCTCGGCGGTACGCGATGAGTCGGGGGAGGAGGTGTCGAGGTCGGGGGACTCGGCGCGTCGGGCTCGACCCGCCAGCACCGCGCCCGCCGCGGCACCGGCGATCACGAGCACCGCGAGGTCGCGCGCGGCGAAGTCCTCGGCGAGCGACCACCACACGTGGGGATCGCCGCCGTGTCGGTCGGGGGAGACCAGCACGACGCCCTCGACGCCCGGGCGCAGGACGCTGAGCTCCAGCAGCAGGCGGATGCGGTCCGCCGGGGCGATGTCGGCGATCGGGGTGCGGAGGTCGGCGAGAAGGCCGGCATCGCCGAGCCAGGCGCGGGTGGCGAGGGGATGCGACGCGCGACCGGCGAACATGAGCTCCTCGGCGACGACCGTGCCGACCGTGACGTTGGACGCGGGATCGGAGACCTCGGGCGCATCGATGAGCGCGACGCGGCGGCGCAGCGCGGATGCGTTCTCGTCGCCGTCGATGAGGACGATGCCGGAATCGGGCCGCATCCGCCCCGTGGCGATGAGCCCGAGGACGGTCGGACGCTGTTCGGTCTCGGCGGTGGCGAGATGTGCCTCTCCGCGCATATACGTGAGCGTCGTGCGAGGGAGGGCCTGGCCGCCGCGCCCCTTGGAGACCCCGAGCACCTCGACGCGGTTCACTCGGACACCAGCTCGGGGTGCGCCTCGAGCAGCTCGACCGACTCACGCCAGGACAGACCCGCGATGCTGAGGACGGTACGGACCGCCAGCGACCGGGCGAGCACCGATGTCGCGTCGAGGCGCGTGATGACGGTGCGGGCGGCTTCCTCGATCAGCCGGGCGAGCGTCGGCGGGGCGATGTCGGTGCGCAGCTCACCCGCATCCTGCCCCGCGCGGACGATGGTCATGACGCGGCGGCGCAGCGGGGCGAGGGACGCGGCGGTGTGTGCGACGTGGGCATCGTCGAGGGCGAGCGCTGCGGCCACCTGCACCTCGGCCGCCTCATCCCAGAGCCGGGCGGTGAGGCGTGCGAGGGCGAGCGGGGCGGACGTGTCGGCGGATGTCTCGGCGGCGAGCACGTTGAAGCGCTCGGCCCCGGAGAGGATCAGCTCGTGGATGAGGGCCTCGCGGTCGGCGAAGTGCCCGTAGACGGCGCGACGACTGAGGCCCGCCGAGCGCGCGATGGCGTCGATCGAGGCGTGCGGATCACGGGCGAGCACGGCTTGTGCGGCCGCGACGAGCGCGGAGCGATTGCGCTGCGCATCACGGCGTGCGGGGGCGGCGACGGTCATGACGGGGAGTCTACTCCCAATGTGCACACATGTGTGCAAGTTGTCGATGGGGGCGGGGCGGGTGAGGAGGTGCTGGCTCGGGTGCTGGGCTGTGGGCTGCCGGCGGTCGGTGCACAACGGCGGACGTCGCGCCGCGACACCCCGCATCCGGCGTGCGATCGGAGGCGTGTCGGCCTGCCGATCCGCCGTTGTGCAGGCCAGCGGCGCGCAGACCGGGCGTGCAGGGCCGGCGGCGCGCGTACCGGGCGGACCGGGCGGCGGCCGAGGCCGGGCGGGGCGGCCCCGAGAGCCGGCGCCACAAGGAGAAGCGGCCCGCCTCATCCGCAGGGGATGGAGCGGGCCGCTTCGCGTCGGGAGGGGCGTCAGTCGGTGCCGGAGTCGAACGCGGCGGACTCGCTGGCGGCGTCCGTCGCCTCGGCGAGGTCCTCGCGCGCGCTGTCGAACGGCGACGCGTGCTCGGTGATCTCCGCACCTTCGCCGCGGCGCAGTTCGCCGACGAGCGCGCCGGTGGCGCCGCCGATGAGGCCGAGGCCCGCGTACTGCTCCAGGCGCGTGCGCGAGTCAGCGATGTCGAGGTTGCGCATCGTGAGCTGGCCGATGCGGTCGATGGGGCCGAAGGCGGCGTCGCCGACCCGCTCCATCGACAGCTTCTCAGGGCCGTAGGACATGGTCGGTGCCGTCGTGTCGAGCACCGAGTAGTCCTCGCCGCGGCGCAGGCGCAGGGTGACCTCGCCCGTGATGGTGGAGCCGACCCACTTCTGGATGGACTCGCGGAGCATGAGCGACTGCGGCTCGAGCCAGCGGCCCTCGTACATGAGGCGCCCGAGTCGGCGGCCCTGCTCGTGGTACGTCGCGAGGGTGTCCTCGTTGAGGATCGCGTTGACGAGTCGCTCGTACGCGATGAACAGCAGAGCCATGCCGGGCGCTTCGTAGATGCCGCGCGACTTGGCCTCGATGATGCGGTTCTCGATCTGGTCGCTCATGCCGAGGCCGTGGCGTCCGCCGATGCGGTTGGCATCGAAGACCAGTGCCACCGGGTCGGTGTACTCGACGCCGTTGAGGGCCACCGGGCGACCGCCCTCGAAGCGGACCGTGACGTCCTCGGTGGCGATCTCGACGGCCGGGTCCCAGAACCGCACGCCCATGATCGGTTCGACGGTTTCGAGCGAGACGTCGAGGTGCTCGAGCGTCTTGGCCTCGTGCGTGGCGCCCCAGATGTTGGCGTCCGTCGAGTACGCCTTCTCCACGCTGTCGCGGTAGGGGAAGCCGTGCTCGACGAGCCACTCGCTCATCTCCTTGCGGCCGCCGAGCTCGGTGACGAAGTCCGCATCGAGCCACGGCTTGTAGATGCGCAGCGCGGGGTTGGCGAGCAGGCCGTAGCGGTAGAACCGCTCGATGTCGTTGCCCTTGTAGGTCGAGCCGTCGCCCCAGATGTCGACGCCGTCGTCCTTCATCGCGCGCACGAGCAGCGTGCCGGTGACGGCGCGGCCGAGCGGCGTGGTGTTGAAGTAGGTGCGACCGCCCGAGCGGATGTGGAACGCACCGCACGCGAGGGCGACGAAGCCCTCTTCGACCAGCGCGGTCTTGCAGTCGACGAGTCGGGACACCTCGGCCCCGTACTGCAGGGCGCGGCCCGGGATCGACTCGATGTCATCCTCATCCGGCTGGCCGAGATCGCCCGTGTACGTGCAGGGCACGGCGCCCTTGTCGCGCATCCAGGCGACCGCCACGGAGGTGTCGAGCCCTCCCGAGAACGCGATGCCGACGCGCTCGCCGACGGGGAGGGACTGCAGGACCTTGGACATGGCTCCAATCCTACTGAGCGCGCGCCCTCCCTCGTGCTCGCTGCCATCCCGACCGCCGAGCGAGCACCCGTTCGCCGAGTGAGCATCCGATCGGGTGCTCAGTGGCTGATTAGGTGCTCACTCGGCGGCGGCGGCGTGGGGGTGGGGATGGGGATGGGGATGGGGTCAGTCGCGGCCCTCGAGGAGGAACCGGTGGACGACGCCGGCGATGAGCGCCCCGACGATCGGGAACACGATGAAGACCCAGAGCTGCGCGAACGGATCCGAGCCGCCGTAGATCGCGGCGGCGATCGAGCGCGCCGGGTTGACCGACGTGTTGTCGATCGGGATCGAGACGAGGTGGATGAGGGTGAGCGTGAGCCCGATCGCGAGGCCCGCGAATCCGGTGCCGCGGGTGCGGTGCGTGACCCCCAGGATGACGAGGACGAACAGAGCCGTCAGGATCACCTCGGCGATGATCGCCGCACCGATGCCGAAGCCGCCCGGCGAGAGCTCGCCGTAGCCGTTGCTCGCGAACCCGCCCTCGGTCGCCGCGCGGAGCCAGTCGGCGTTTCCCGACGCGCCGATGGCGACGATGGTGGAGGTGGCCAGCACGCCGCCGAGCAGCTGCGAGGCGATGTAGCTCGGCGTCGATGCCCAGGTCACGCGTCCCGCGGCGGCGAGGCCGAGCGTGACGGCGGGGTTGAAGTGGCCGCCCGAGATCGGCCCCCACGCGTAGGCGCCGGCGACCACCGTCAGACCGAAGGCGAGCGAGACGCCCACGAACCCGATGCCGAGAGACGTTCCGTTCTCGCTCGCACCGAAGTCCGCCGCGAACAGGGCGGCGCCCACCCCACCGAGAACGAGCACGTAGGTGCCGAGGAGCTCGGCCAACCAGGTGGCCGCTCTCGAGGGCCCGGCCGGCGCCGGCGAATGGTCGAGGCGCGTCGAGGCGACGGCCGGTTCGGGATGCGGATCATTGCTCATCGGACACTCCTTCGTGTCGGTCAACGTCCTTGCTCACTCGCGCAACGGCGTCGTTGCTGCCCGAACGATAGCGCGCGGACCGTGCTCCCCGACAGGGGCGGGCGGCATCCGGCATCCGGCGTGCGGGGGCCGGTGTGCGGAGGCGGTGCCGGTGTGTGGAGCCGGGTGCGCCTGCCGGCGTGCGGAGGATCGGCCGAGACGAGGATGAATGCGCGGCCCGCGTCCTCGTGTGGGCCGATCATCCTCGGCTCGCGGGATGGGGTGGGCGCTGGCGAGATGGAGGGGGCGCTCGCGGGATGGGGTGGGCGCTGCGGGGGACCGGGCGAGCCCCGCGCGGGGTCAGCCGATCGTGATGCCGGTGATGGTGACGGGCGTCGCCGGTGCGCCGTCGCCGGCGCCGCTGTCGGTGCCGGCCGCGGCGATCTGCTGCACGACCGCGAGACCGGCCTCATCCATCTGCCCGAAGACCGTGTAGGCCGGCGGCAACTGGCTGTCCTCGTACACGAGGAAGAACTGCGAACCGTTGGTGCCCGGGCCCGCGTTGGCCATGGCCACGGTGCCCGCGGGGTAGGTCTCGGTGCCGTCGAGCTCGTCGTCGTAGGAGTAGCCCGGACCGCCGCGACCGGTGCCGCTCGGGTCGCCGCACTGCAGCACATAGATGCCGGAGGTGGTGAGGCGGTGGCAGACGGTGTCGTCGTAGTAGCTCTGCTCCGTGAGCGAGACGAAGCTGCCGACCGTGCACGGCGTGCGCTCGGCGTCGAGAGTGAGGGGGATGTCGCCGGCCGAGGTCTCGAGCGTCGCGGCGATCGTGCCGACGGCGGTGGGCTCGGGTCCCGGCGCCGCGACGTCGCGCGCGGCAGAGCCACCCGGGGTGTAGACGCAGCCGAGCGACGCGTCGCCGCCGCCGGTCGTGGCATCGGGCGTCGTCTGCGGGGCCGTGGTGGCGCATCCCGCGAGCAGGACGAGGGCGAGGGCGGCCAGCGGAGCGGCGGCGAGACGGAGGCGCATGCGATCAGCGTATCGAGGCCGGGTGAACACCCGTGGCGGGGTGGTCAGTAGCGAGCCGAGAAGCCACCGTCGGCGTGCAGCAGCTGGCCGGAGACCCAGCGGCCCTCGTCCGACAGCAGGAACGAGGTGAGGGCGCCGATGTCGCGCGGAGTGCCGAGGCGACCGAGCGGCTGCGCGGGCAGCAGGGCGTCGCGGATGTCGGGCGTCATCCATCCGGTGTCGATCGGGCCGGGGTTCACCACGGTCGCCGAGATGCCCCGCGGGCCCAGCTCGCGCGCCGCGGAGATGACGATGCGATCGAGCGCGGCCTTGGATGCGCCGTACGGCATATTGCCGGTCGTGTGATCGCTCGTGAACGCCACGATGGCCCCGCCGGTAGTCGGTGCCTGCCGCGCGAAGGCCGCGATGAGCAGCATGCTGGCGCGGGCGTTGACGGCCATATGCCGGTCGAAGCTCTCGACGGACGTGTCGAGCGCGCCGGACTCGACGTCATGCGCGTGACTGAGGACGAGCGCGTCGAGCGGGCCGCGCTGCCGCCGCACGGTCGCGATCAGCTCCTCCGGCGCGTCGGGTGCGGCGAGATCGCAGGGGAAGTCGGCGTCGGCCAGGTCGCTCGTCGCGACATCCCAGCCGTCGGCACGCAGGCGCGCGACGACGCCCGCGGCGATGCTGTCGGCGCGCGCCGCTCCGGTCACGAGAGCAAGGGGCATCGCTCCAGCATGTCATCCCCATCCCCATCCCCGCCCGCGCCTGCCGCGGCTCTCGCTCGGGGTGGGCGTGGCGGGGCCTCGCTCCTCATCTCTCGCCGAGCGAGCACCCGTTTCGTGAGTGCGCATCCGATCGGGTGCTCATTCGCCGATCGGATGCTCACTCGGCGAGGGGGATGGGGGATGTCGGCGCACACGGCGGGGCGGCGGGGCGGATTAGCGGGCTAACGGGGGAGGCGGGGGACGGCGGCGACGAGGCGGCGGGCGTAGTCGGTGCGGGCATCGGTGAGGATGCGGGAGGTCGGGGCCTCCTCCACCACGCGTCCGTGTTGCAGCACGACCGTGCGGTCGCACACCGCGGCGACGGCGCTCAGATCGTGCGACACCATGACGAGCGTGAGCCCGTTCTCGTGGCGCAGCTGCGCGAGCAGGTCGATGACCTGCACGCGGGTCGTCACGTCGAGGGCGCTGACCGGTTCGTCCGCGAGGAGGACGCGCGGGCGGGAGACGATCGCCCGCGCGATCGCGATGCGCTGCCGCTGGCCGCCGGAGAACTCGTGCGGGTACCGGCCGAGGGTGTCGGCGTCGAGCCCCACGGCGGAGACGGCCTCGGCCACGCGCTGCGCGGCGTCATCCCCCCGCGCGAGGCCGAGCGAGCGCAGCGGCTCGCCGACGATCCGGTCGACGCGCTGGCGCGGGTCGAGCGACGAGTACGGGTCTTGGAACACCGGCTGCACGCTCGCCCGGAAGCGACGCATGAGGGCGCGGTCGCGGAGGTCGAGCGGAGCGTCGTCGAAGAGGACGGCGCCCTCGCGCGGGGCGGACAGCCCCAGGAGCAGCCGCAGGATCGTGGACTTGCCCGCGCCCGACTCGCCCACCAGGCCCACCGAGTCGCCCTCGCCGACGCGCAGTGACACGTCGTCGAGCACGCGGTGGGAGCCGTAGGCGTAGCCGGCGCCGCGCAGCTCGAGGATGCTCATGCGCGCCCCTCCTCGCCGGATGCGGAGGCCTCGCCGGATGCGGCACCCGCGCCACCCGCGGCCTCGCCGGATGCGGGCACCCCGGCGTCGAGGGCGTCGTCGAGGGCACGCGCGCTCGCGACCAGCGCGGCCGTGTACGGATGCTGCGGCGCGCGCAGGACGCGGTCGACCGGCCCCTCCTCCACCGCGACGCCGTGACGCAGCACGACGATGCGCTCGGTCATACGGGCGACGACCGCCAGGTCGTGGCTGAT
This sequence comes from Microbacterium sp. NPDC089189, assembly GCF_040685095.1. Classification (NCBI taxonomy): domain Bacteria; kingdom Bacillati; phylum Actinomycetota; class Actinomycetes; order Micrococcales; family Microbacteriaceae; genus Microbacterium; species Microbacterium sp. NPDC089189. The sequence goes on along the minus strand of NZ_JBFBHG010000008.1, from coordinate 20,310 downwards.
GAACAGGAGCGCCATGTCGCGTTCGGCGACGAGCCGTTCGAGCAGTGACAGCACGCCGTCCTGCACGGTGACATCGAGCGCGGTTGTCGGCTCGTCCGCGATCAGCAGGCGCGGGTGGGCCGCGAGGGCGATCGCGATCGCCACGCGCTGGCGCTGGCCGCCCGAGAGCTCGTGCGGATAGGAGCGCGCGATCCGCGGCTCGGGCAGCGCGACCTCGTCGAGCGCGGCGGCGACGGCATCCGACAGGGCGCGGCCGCGCAGACCCCGGTGCCGGCGGATCGGCTCGGCGATCTGCGCGCCCACCCGCATGAGCGGGTCGAGGGCGGTGAGCGGTTCCTGGAAGACCAGCTGGGCGACGGGACCGCGCAGGGGGCGGAGCGCCGCATCCGAGGCGCCGACGACCTCGCGGCCGTCGAGCCGGATCGAACCGGAGGGGGTGAGTCCGCCGGGAAGCAGACCGACGGCAGCGAGCGAGGTCACCGACTTGCCCGATCCGGACTCGCCGATCAGCCCCAGGCGCTCGCCGGGGGCGAGGGCGAACGACACGTCGTCGACGACGGCGGTGGCGCCCGCGCGCACCGTGAGTCCCGAGATCTCGAGCAGGCTCATCGGGCCCTCCGCCTCGTGGGGTCGGTGACGTCGCGCAGGCCGTCGGCGAGGAAGTTGACGCCGAGGACGAGGGCGACGATCGCGATGCCGGGGGCGATCGCGCCGACCGGTGCGCTCAGCACGGTGCCCTGCGCCTCCTGCAGCATGCGTCCCCAGGAGGCGTTGGGCGGCGGGGCGCCGAGGCCGAGGTACGACAGGCTGGCCTCGGCCAGCACGGCGACCCCGAACTGCAGGGCGAGGCTCACGACGAGCGTGGGCGCGATGTTGGGCAGCACGTGGCGTCCCACGATGCCGAGCAGGCCGGTGCCGCTCGTGCGCGCGGCGGTCACGTACTGCTCCTGCAGCACGCGCCGGGCGAGGATGCGGGTGAGTCGGGCGATCACCGCCGACATCGCGAGCCCGATCGCGAGGATCGCCGACCACAGCGACGCGCCCTGTACGGCGACCACCAGCATGGCGAGCAGCAGCACCGGGAAAGCGATCACCACGTCGAGCGCGGCCGACAGGGTGTCGTCGAGCCAGGGGCGGGCGAGCGCCGTGGCGAGTCCGATCAGCGTGCCGAGCACGCCCGCGAGCAGCACCGCTCCGGCGCCGACCGTCAGCGCGATGCGGGCTCCGACCATGAGCTGCGAGAGCAGGTCGCGTCCGAGCCGGTCGGTGCCGAGCGGATGCGTGAGGCTCGGTGCGTCGAGGCGTCCGCCGCTGATGTCGCTGAGCGGATAGGGCAGCCAGACCAGCGAGACGATGGCGGTGACGACGACGAGCCCGGTGAGCACGATGCCCACCACGAGGGTCAGTGAGGTGCGTCGGCGGGATGCGGTGGGGGGCGCATCCACGATCTGCTGCACGGCGCCGCTCATCGGTTGCCCGAGACGCTCGTGCGCAGGCGCGGGTCGATGAGGCGCTGCACGATGTCGGCGGCGAAGCCGACGAGCAGCACGAAGAGGGTGCTGACCACGAGCACGCCCTGAATGTTGGCGTAGTCGTGTTGCTGGATGCCGGTGAGCAGCATGCTGCCCAGGCCCGGCAGGGTGAACACGCTCTCGACGACGACCGCGCCGAGGAGCGTCGTGGACAGCTCGATGCCGAGCACCGCGACGACGGGTACGGCGCCGTTGCGCACTCCGTGGCGCAGCAGCGCCTCGGTCATGCCCGCGCCGCCCGCGCGGGCCGTGCGCAGGTAGTCGCTGCCGAGCACGTCGAGCGTCGCGGAACGGACGTAGCGGCTGAGGGACGCGCTCATGACGATGGCGATCGTGATGATCGGCAGGGTGAGCGAGCGCAGGGTGTCGGCCGGATCCTCCCAGTCGTCGCGCGGGAACCCGCCCGAGGGCAGCAGGCCCAGCTGGAGGGCGAAGATCCAGACGAGGATCACGCCGACCCAGAAGACGGGAACGGCGACACCGAGCTGCGAGAAGCCGCTCAGCACGGTGCCGTACCAGCGGTCGGCCTTCACGGCGGCGGTGATGCCGACGACGAGCGAGACGACGAGAGCCAGCGCGAAGGCGAGCAGGGTGAGCGGCAGCGTGACGCCCAGGCGCGCGGTGATCTCGGGGCCGACCGGGCGGGAGCTGATGTAGGACTCGCCGAGGTCGAACGACAGCAGGTGCCCCGCCCAGGTGGCGAACTGCTGCAGCAGCGGCTGGTCCGATCCGACCTGCGCCCGCGCGGCCGCGATCTGCTCGGGCGTCGCATCCACCGACAGCAGGGCGTTCGCCGGGTCTCCCGGCAGCAGCCGCAGCAGCACGAAGATCACCACGAGGGCGACGATCAGCGACACCACGAGGAACGCGGAGCGGCGGAGGAGGTAGGGGAGCATCGGATCTCGGGGGAAAAGAAGAAGGATGCCGGAAGCCGCGAACGGCCTCCGGCATCCTCCGTCGGATCAGGACTTGACGATGTCGTAGGCGAAGAACTGCGAGTTTAGGCCGTTGACCGGGTAGCCGCTGAGGTCGCTGGCGGCGACCACGATCTGCGGGTACAGGTACAGCCACACGCTAGCCGCATCCGCCGCGATCTGCTCGTTGACCTGGGTGAGCAGCTCAGTCTGCTGCTCGGCGCTCTCGGCCTGCTCGGCCTCGGACACCCACTGCTGCACATCGGCGTTGTCGTAGCCCCAGTAGAAGTCGGGGTTCCCGTACCAGACCACGTCGCGGTCGTTGACGTGCTCCTGGAGGGTCGCCTCGAAGTCGCGCTCCTGGAAGACCTTGGTGTACCACTCGTCGGCGCTGATCGTGTTGATCTCGACCGTGATGCCCACCTCGGCCAGCTGCGACTGCAGGAACTCGGCGACGGCCGGGTGCGGGTCGTAGCTGGGGGTGTCGAGCGTGAACGTGAAGCCGTCCGGGTAGCCCGCCTCGGTGAGCAGCTGCTCGGAGAGCGCCGGGTCGTAGGGGTTCACGTCGGTCAGGTCGACGTACCAGGGGTCGGTCGGGGGGACCATCGAGCCGATGAGCGTTCCGTAGTCGCCCCAGATCGAGGTCAGCAGCTTCTCGGTGTCGACCGCCGAGTACACGGCCTTGCGCACGAGGGTGTTGTCGAAGGGCGCGACGCGGTCGTTGAAGGCCAGCAGCTCCTTGGTGGTAGAGGTGCCTTCGCTCACGACGAAGTCGTCGTTGCCCTCGAACTGCGTCAGCGAGTCGGGGCTCTGGATGCTGGTGATGAGGTCGATCTCACCGGTCAGCAGCGCGTTGTTCTCGGCCGTGGCGTCGGTGAAGTACGTGAAGACGACCTCGCCGTTCTTCGCGGGCTCGCCCCAGTAGTCGTCGAAGCGGTCGAGGGTCAGCGTGCTGCCCTGACGCCACTCGTCCAGCGTGTAGGGGCCGGTGCCGTCCTCGGTCTCGGTGAGATCGCCCGCCTCGGCGTTCACGATCCACACGTAGCTGAGGTTGTAGAGGAACGAGATCGAGCGCTGTTCGAGCGTGAAGACGACGGTCTTCTCGTCGGGCGTCGCGATGTCGGCGATCGGGCCGAAGCTCGACTTGCGCGCGGACTTGGAGTCCTCGGCCGTGACGGCCTCGACGCTCGCCTTCACGTCGGCGGAGGTCAGCTCCTTGCCGGAGTGGAACGTCACACCGTCGCGCAGCGTGATCGTGTAGGTCAGGCCGTCCTCGCTGATCTCGGCGTTCTCGGCGAGCAGCGGCTCGACCTCGCCGTCGTCGGTGAGCTTGTAGAGCCCCTCGTAGACGTTGCCGTTGAAGGCCTCGGTCACGCCCTGTCCGCCGCCCTGCGTGTTGCTGAGGTTCTGCGGCTCGTAGAGCGATCCGATGTAGATCGTGGCGTCGTCGGACGAGGCATCCGCCGCGTCGTCGCCACCGGAGGCGCAGCCGGCGAGCAGAAGGGCTGCCGCGGCGGCCGCGGACACGGCGATGAGGGGTCTTCTCATGGGTACTCCAGGTGCTGTGGATGCGGCGGGTCAGGCCGCGTAGATGTCGAAGCCGTCGCGGAACACGACGGTCTTCTCCCCGGCACGCACCGGCAAGGGGAACCGGTTCGAGGCGGGAGGCAGGGGGCAGTTGTACTGCGCGGAGAAGCCGCAGGGCGGCACGAAGGCGCGGTTGAAGTCGAGGATGACGCGCTCGGGGTCGCCCTCGACGTGCGTGACGAACAGGAAGCGGCCCGACCCGTAGGTCTCGGAGCCGTTGGTCTGGTCGCCGAACACGAGCAGGAGCTTCCCGCCGTCGTCGAAGGCGGCGAGCGTGTACTCCTGGCCGTCGAGCGTCAGCGCGATGTCGCCGGGCACCACGAGATCGCGCGTGCCGCCGTTGTCGCGGATGTGCTCGAACGGGACCGTGCGGCCCTCGGCGACCGGGGTGAAGCGTCCTTCGAGCACCCAGGCGGGGTCGTACGCGTACGTGTCGATGCGCTCGAACGCGCGGATGGCGGGCGCCACGGCATCCCAGAACCGCAGACCGTGCTCGGGCAGCCCGCTCTCGATGCCGGTGCGCTCGATGGGCGTCACCTGGATCGTGGGACCCGCCGCGGCGCGGGCCGCGTCGAGGTCGGGGCGGTCGCCGGTCCACCGGGTCTCGATGAGCGAGAGGTTGCCGGTCGGCGCGGTCACCTGGCGTTCGCGCGCGTCGTGCCAGCGGGCGTGGTCGTCGGATGCGGACATGGTGAACCCATTCTCGATCGGGTGGGGGAGGAGGCCGAATCGGCCGTCACGAGAGGCAATGCATCGCCGGCCCGTGATATTCCCGCGGTGCGCCCGCTCCCGGCCGATTCGCCCCGGTCGATAGAATGGATGCGGACGGCCCGCCCCGCGGGTTCTGCTCCCGCCGGAGCCGCACGGCCCGGCCATCTGCCACCGATACAGGGGGAACCCATGCCAGGCATCGTGATCGTCGGCGTCCAGTGGGGCGACGAGGGCAAGGGCAAGGCCACCGACCTGCTCGGGGACCGCACCGACTGGGTCGTCAAGTTCAACGGCGGCAACAACGCCGGGCACACCGTCGTCATCGGCAACGAGAAGTACGCCCTGCACCTGCTGCCCAGCGGCATCCTGTCGCCCGGTGTGAACGCCGTGATCGGCAACGGCGTGGTCGTCGACCTCGAGGTGCTGTTCTACGAGCTCGAGGCGCTCGCCGCCCGCGGCGTCGACATCTCGCGACTGCGGGTCAGCGCCAACGCGCACGTCATCACGCAGTACCACCGCACCCTCGACAAGGTCACCGAGCGCTTCCTCGGCAAGCGTCAGATCGGCACGACCGGCCGCGGCATCGGTCCCGCCTACGCCGACAAGATCAACCGCGTCGGCATCCGCATCCAGGACCTGTTCGACGAGAACATCCTGCGTCAGAAGGTGGAGGGCGCCCTCGACGGCAAGAACCACCTGCTGGTCAAGGTCTTCAACCGGCGGGCGATCACCGTCGACGAGATCGTCGAGGATCTGCTGTCGTACGCCGACCGCCTGCGCCCGCTCGTGTGCGACACCGGTCTGCTGCTGAGCGAGGCGCTCGACGCCGGCGACGTGGTGGTCTTCGAGGGCGGCCAGGCCACGATGCTCGACGTCGACCACGGCACCTACCCCTTCGTCACGTCGTCGTCGGCCACAGCCGGCGGCGCGGCCACGGGATCGGGGGTCGGGCCCAACCGCCTCGACCGCATCGTGGGCATCGTGAAGGCGTACACGACCCGTGTGGGATCGGGCCCGTTCCCCACCGAGCTCTTCGACGAGCAGGGCGAGTGGCTGCGCTCGCGCGGATTCGAGTTCGGCACGACGACCGGCCGCCCGCGCCGCGTCGGCTGGTACGACGCGCCGATCACGCGCTACGCCACCCGCATCAACGGCATCACCGACCTGGTGCTCACCAAGCTCGACATCCTCACCGGGCTCGACGAGATCCCGGTCTGCGTGGCGTACGACGTCGACGGCACGCGCTTCGACGAGGTGCCGGTCAACCAGACCGACTTCCACCACGCGACGCCCATCCTGGAGTACTACCCGGGGTGGGCCGAGGACATCTCGACCGCGCGCACGTTCGAGGATCTGCCGCAGGCCGCGCGCGACTACGTGCTCGCCCTCGAGCGGATGAGCGGTACGCGCATCTCGGTGATCGGCGTGGGCCCGGCCCGCGACGCGGTCATCGTGCGCCACGACCTCGTCGACTGACGTGCGGTTCTGGGTCGGCGGCTACACGGCGGAGATGGACGGCGCCGCCGACGGCATCGGCGAGATCGTCGCCGGTGGGGCCGACGAGCCGCTGGCCGGCGGGCAGTTGTCGTTCGGCGGGACGGTGGCGGCAACGACCGGCTCGCCGTCGTGGCTGACGGCGCATCCGACTGTGGACGTCGTGTACGCGGCCCTCGAGTCCGAGGGGGCGGTGCAGGCGTTCCGTCGGACGGCCGACCGCGGATTCCAGCGCCTCGGCGCTCCCGTCGTTGCGGGCGCCCTCGTCTGCCACATCGCCGTCGAGCCGGACGGGCGCTTCCTGCTCGCGTCCTGCTGGGGCGACGGTCGTCTCGTGCGGATGCGCCTGGATGCGGCGGGTCGCCCCTCCGCGCCCTCGGTCGCGCCCGCGGCAGCCGACCCGTATGCCGAGGGCAGCATGTCGGCGACGTCGTCGGAGCTGCCGGACGCCGACGGCGACCTCGCGGCCGCCGCCCGGGCGCTGCGGGACGCGGCGGGTGAGGAGTTCGCGCACCTCGTTCCGCACCACGACGAGCCTGCGCCGGTGCGCGTGCTCGCCGCCGCGCCGCAGGATGCCGAGGAGCGCGTCTCACGCGCGCACCAGTCGCTGTTCCTCCCCGGCGGTCTCGTCGCGACGACCGACATGGGCTTCGACCTGGTGCGGTTCTGGCGCCCGGCCGGTGACGGTCTGCGCCGCGCCGGCGAGGTCGTGCTGCCGCGGGGCAGCGGCCCCCGCCACATGGTCTGGCATCCGAGCGGGCACCTGTACGTCCTCACCGAGCTCTCGTGCGAGGTCTTCGTCCTCGCCCCGGATGCGTCCGGGCGGTGGCGACTCGTCGGCGGTGCGCCGCTGTCGCCGCAGATCCGACCGGAGGTCGACCGCGCGGCGGAGCTGGCCGCATCCGCCGACGACGCCTTCGTCTACGCCGGTGTGCGCGGCAGCGACACGATCGCCGCGCTGCGGGTGACGGGCGACGGCGCGTCACTCCGCTCCGTCGCCCTCGCCGAGGCGGGAGTCGTCTGGCCGCGGCACCACATCATCGCCCGCGACACCCTGGTGGTGGCGGGGCAGAGGTCGAACGAGATCGCCTCGATCACGCTCGACACGCGGTCGGGTGTTCCGGCCCGGGCCCGCGCGCGGGTGGCGGTGCCGTCACCGTCGTGCCTGCTGCCGGCGCGGTGAGCTCCGCGACGGGTCAGGCGTCGGGCTCGGTCTTGGCGTCCTGACGCGGGATCAGCACCTGCTTGATGATGAGCAGCACCGAGGCCGTCACGGGGATCGCCACGAGGGCACCGAGCAGGCCGAGCAGGGTTCCGCCCACGAGCGCGCCGATCACGACCAGCGCGCCGGGGATCGAGATCGTCCGGTTCATCACGCGGGGCGTGAGTAGGTATGCCTCGAGCTGCATGTAGACCAGGTAGGCGATCGCGAAGACGAGCGCGCCGGTCGGGTCGGCGAAGAGCGCGAACACCGATCCGATCACCCAGAACAGCACGGTTCCGATGAGCGGGATGAGCGTGATGCAGAAGGCGGCCACGGCGAAGAGCTGCGGGAACGGCAGGCCCAGGATGAGGAACATGATGAGCACGAACATCGCGTTGCAGAACGCCAGGATCACCATCCCCATCAGGTAACCGCCGATCGAGTCGGTGATCTTCTCGGTGAGGTCGGCGACGCGCGGCCGCGAGTAGGCGGGCGCCAGCTGGAAGAACGACTTCTTCATCGTGGGCAGCGTTGCGGTGAAGTAGAGGCTGAGCACCACGACGATGATCGCGCCCGAGATGCCGGTGACGATCGTCACGCCGACCTGCAGCACGCCGCCGCCGATCGCGGCGAGGTTGCTGGGCGTGGTCAGGAAGTCCTGCAGCTGGGTGAGCAGGTCGGTCAGCGCCGTGCCGAAGGTGTCGTGGAGGTAGTGGTAGACGTCGGTGCGCTGGAAGTCGGCGAAGAAGGTCGGCACGCTCTTGACGAACTCGACGATCTGCCGCACGACGGTCGGGATGATGAGCAGCAGCACGGCGGCGACCGCGAGGGCGAAACCCACGTAGACGATGACGATGCCCCAGACCCTCGGCACCCGGCGACGCTCGAGGAGCCGGACGATCGGGTCGAGCCCGAGCGCGGCGAACAGCGCGAAGACCACGTAGATGATGACCGTGGACAGGTTCGAGACCGCGAGACCCAGCACGAACGCCACGAGCGCGCCGAGGGTGACGAAGAACCCGAGCGCGAACGGATGATGCACCGCGCGCCACCGGATGCCGTTCGGCAACGACCCGCCGGGGACGGGCGTCGAGGGGCTGTCGGGCGCGGGCGCGTCGGTCATGCTCACACTCTAGGGGTGGGGGCCCGCGCTACCCTCGAACCAAAGGAGGCCGCCATGACCGAGCCCATCGACCCGAACGCCCTTCTCGGGGGCCTGCGCGCGAGCATCGACAACATCGACGCCGCCCTGATCTTCATGCTCGCCGAGCGCTTCCGCTGCACGAAGGCCGTGGGCGCGCTCAAGGCCGAGCACGGCATGCCCGCCTCCGACCCGAGCCGTGAGGAACGTCAGATCGCACGCCTGCGCAGCCTCGCCGAGCAGGCGGATCTGGATCCCGAGTTCGCCGAGAAGTGGTTCAACTTCGTGGTGGGCGAGGTCATCCGCCACCACACCGCGGCGGCGCAGGGCACCGCCTGACCCGCGGCATCCACGGAAGAGGCCCCTCCCGAGATCGGGAGGGGCCTCTTCCGTGTGCGGCTGCGAGGGGTGGTGCGCCGCAGTACCGGGGCGGCGAGGGCCGCGCTCATGCGTGCAGGGGCTACGGGGTGGCCCGCCGCAACGCGGGGAACGCGATGGCGGCGAACACCAGGGCGACGGCGGCCATGAGGCCGGTCAGGCCCACGGCGCCGATCGTCGCGAACCATCCGAACAGCTCGGTCCAGGCGTCGGTGCGGGCCACCACGAAGAGGCCGAGCACGAGCAGTGCAGCGATCCCGATGAGCACGATCGTCAGCCACATCGCGCCGAACCGCTTGAAGATGGTCGCCGCCCAGAAGCCGGCGATGAAGAACAGCATCGCGGTCACGAAGTAGAACGCGAAGGCGACGAGGGGTCCCGCGGTCCAGAGCCAGTCGAGGGCGAAGAAGTACCCGTCCATGCCCCATCCGTTGGTCGCGACCTCGAACGCTCCGCCCGCGACGAAGATCGCGGCCAGGAGGGCGGAGGTGATGACCGCGGTGAGGAGCGTGCCGAGGAAGAACTCTCGACGCGTGACGCTCATCGCCTGCGAGAACGGGAAGGTGAGCGTGAGCGACGAGACCCCGACGTAGAGGAAGTACCAGAGCGGGGCCTGGGCGCCGCCGCCGTAGAGGTTGATGGTCACCCCGCCGGTGCCACGGAGGATGCCGTAGATGGCGAGCGTGATCACGAGGGATCCCGCGAGGACGATGAGCGGGATCCAGATGAACGTCTGCCGGTTGATCAGCTGCATCCGGACGACGCTGAGGGTGCGGTTCATCGCAGTGCTCCGTTCTCGGGTGCGACCGCCTCGGCGGATGCGGGCGCGGCGTGCTGGGTGGTGCGGACGATGAGCTGCTGCAGCGACACCGGGACGATGTCGAGCTCGGACGCGGCGAGGCGTCGTCGATCCTCGTCGGTGAGGGCGCCGAGGACGGTGACCGATGCGACCCGCCCGAGCGACTCGCGGTGGATCACCTCGCGGCCTGCGACGAAGGCGTCGACGGCCGCGCTGTCGCCCACGATGGTGGCGGCGCGGTCCCGGACCGAATCGGTGTCCTCGTCCATGATGATGCGGCCCCGGTCGATCACGAGGACCTTCTCGATCAGGTTCGACACCTCGTCGATCAAGTGACTCGAGAGGATCACCGTGCGCGGGTGCTCGGTGTAGTCCTCGAGCAGCCGGTCGTAGAAGATCTGCCGGGCCACGGCGTCGAGCCCGAGGTAGGGCTCGTCGAAGAACGTGACCTCGGCGCGGGACGCCAAGCCGATGACCACGCCGACGGCCGACAGCTGGCCGCGCGAGAGCTTCTTGATGCGGGTCTTCAGCGGCACCTGGAAGTCGGCGATCAGGCGATCGGCGAGCTCCTGATCCCAGTTCGGGAAGAACAGCCGCGCCGTACGGAAGGCATGGGTGGGGAGGGCGTCGTCGGGGTACTTCTGGCTCTCGCGGACGAAGCACAGGCGCGAGAGCACCCGGGCGTTCTCGTACGGGTCCTCGCCGAACACGCGGACGGTGCCGGCGGAGGCGAAGTTCTGCGCGGTGAGGATCGACATGACGGTCGTCTTGCCCGCGCCGTTGCGCCCGAGCAGGCCGTAGATCGCGTCCTTCTCGATCGTGAAGCTGACGTCGTCGACGGCCACAGTGCTGCCGTAGCGCTTGGTGAGGCCGGTCACCTCGATCACGTGGGTCACGGTGTAGTCCCTTCTGTCGGAGCCGACGCGTCCCGTGCGGCGCGGTCGGAGATCAGACGGGCGAGGTCGTCGGGACCCAGCCCCAGCTTTCGGGCCTCGGCGAGCAGCGGCTCGACGAAGCGGTCGGCGAACGCCGTGCGGCGCTCGGACAGCAGCAGCTCACGCGCACCCGGGGAGACGAACATCCCGATCCCTCGGCGCTTGTGGATCACACCCTTTTCGACGAGCACGTTGACTCCTTTGGCGGCGGTCGCGGGATTGATGCGGTGGAAGGCGGCGAGCTCGTTGGTCGACGGCGCCTGGCCCTCTTCGGGCAGGCTGCCGTCGACGATCGCGTCCTCGACGCTCTCCGCGATCTGCAGGAAGAGCGGTCTGCCCTCTTCGATCACGGTGGCCTCGTTCCTTGGTTACTTACTTGACTGATTAACCATGCAACGGTGCGCATGAGGTTGTCAAGCGTCGCGAGGAAATGCCCGGTCGGATGCGGGAAGCGCACGAATTTGCGAGGGTCGGACGGCGGTGATATCACGTGCGCGATTAGCGACGGCGCCTCACCGCGTCAACGGCCGCCGCCGATTTGCGCCACTTGCACACGCATGAAACGTTGGGAAAGGCCCGTCGCTGGGCCCACGACCAGTCCGCGGTCGCCGCCGCATCCACCCGAGGATGCCGAGCAGGTGAGCGTACGGTCGGCGGCCTTGCCCGAGTCCTATGCCCGGTGCCTGCGCGCGTCACGCCCCGACGTGACCCGCCTGCGGTCGTCACCCGGGCGTGACCGTCGCAGCCCTGCCCCGGGCTGCCGAGGTGCAACACAGTGACCAGCGCGTATGCGATCGAAGCGAAGAACCTGTACAAGGTCTTCGGCAAGAACCCCCAGGCCGTCATCGACGGTCTGAAGGCGGGCAAGAGCCGTGACGAGCTCGCCGGTACGGCCGCCGTCATCGACGCCAGCTTCACCGTGGCTCCCGGCGAGATCTTCGTCGTGATGGGTCTGTCCGGATCGGGCAAGTCCACGCTCATCCGGATGCTGAACGGACTGCACGACGCCACGAGCGGCAGCATCACCGTGAACGGCGACCCCGTCACCGACATCTCGCCGACGGCGCTGCGCGCGCTGCGCCGCGACCGCATCTCGATGGTCTTCCAGCACTTCGCGCTCCTGCCGCACCGCACGGTGGCCGCCAACGTCGCCTACTCGCTCGAGCTCAAGGGCGTCGCCAAGGCCGAACGCCTGGCCAAGGCCGAAGAGGTGCTGTCGCTGGTGGGCCTGGCCGGATGGGGCGACAAGCTGCCTTCCGAGCTCTCGGGCGGCATGCAGCAGCGCGTGGGGATCGCGCGCGCGCTCGCCGCCGACAGCGACATCCTGCTGATGGACGAGGCGTTCAGCGCCCTCGACCCGCTGATCCGGCGCGAGATGCAGGAGCAGCTGCTGGAGCTCCAGCAGAAGCTGCAGAAGACGATCGTCTTCATCACCCACGACCTGAACGAGGCGATGTTCCTCGGCGACCGGATCGCTGTCATGCGCGACGGACGCATCGTGCAGATCGGCACCCCGGAGGACATCCTCACCGACCCGGCCAACGACTACGTCGAGCAGTTCGTGCAGGACGTCGACCGTGCCCGTGTGCTGACGGCATCCAACGTCATGGAGCGTCCGCGCCCCGTCGTCGCCGAGTCGGCCGGACCGCGTACGGCGCTGCGCCAGATGCGCGACGCCTACATGTCGGCGGTCTACGTGACCGGCCGCGACCGCACCCTGCTGGGCGTCGTGAGCGACCGCGATGCCGTGAAGCTCATCCGCAAGGGCGAGACGTCGCTGCGTTCGGTGCTGAAGCCCGTGCCGCAGAGCGTCCGCGAGGACGAAGTGCTCATGAACCTGTTCGTTCCTGCCGTCGAGTCGCTTCTGCCGCTCGCGGTGACCGACGCCGAGGGCCGGCTCGTGGGCGTCATCCCGCGCATCACGCTGCTCGCCGCGCTCGGCCCCGGCCCCAACGCGACCGAGGAGATCACTCTGCCGCCGCAGCCGGTGTCGCAGGCCGTGATCGATGAGGTCCTCGCGGAGGCAGGCGATGCCGTCGCCGGCGCCGCCAACGACAACGAGGGGGTGCGCTGATGGATGACTTCCGTATTCCGATCGGTGCGTGGGCCAAGGTCGGCGTCGACTGGATCAAGGAGAACCTCGACGGTCTGCTCGACGTGATCGCGATGGTCGCGCGCTGGCTCGTCTCGTCGCTGACCGACGTCCTCGTCGCCACCCCCATCCCCGTCGCGATCGCGATCGCCGCGCTCATCGGCCTGCTGGTGCGCTCGTGGCAGCTGGCGCTCGGCACAGTCGTGACGTTCGTGCTCGTGGTGGGCATGGGGCAGTGGGAGAGCGCCATGCAGACGCTCGCCCTGGTCATCGTCGCCACGGTCGTGGCCGTGGTCATCGCGGTGCCGTTGGGCATCTGGTCGGCCCGCAGCGATCGCGTGCGCGCCGTGCTGAAGCCCGTGCTCGACTTCATGCAGACGATGCCCGCCTTCGTCTACCTCATCCCCGCGATCGTGTTCTTCAGCATCGGTGTCGTGCCCGGCCTCGTGGCGACGGTCATCTTCGCGCTGCCTCCGGGTGTGCGCTTCACCGAGCTCGGCATCCGCGGCGTCGACCCCGAGACCGTCGAGGCCGGCCAGGCGTTCGGCGCCAAGCCGGGGCAGATCCTCCGCGGCATCCAGCTCCCGCTCGCGATGCCCACGATCATGGCCGGCATCAACCAGGTCATCATGCTGGCGCTGTCGATGGCCGTCATCGCGGGTATGGCGGGAGCCGACGGCCTCGGCAAGCAGGTCGTCGAGGCGATCTCGACCATCAACCTCCCCAAGGGCGTCGAGGCGGGGCTGAGCGTGGTCATCATCGCCGTCTACCTCGACCGCGTCACCGCCGCGCTCGGAAACCCGGGCGAGTACCGCTCGTCGCTGCTGGGCGTGCTCAGCCGGCGTCGCGCCGCCCGCCGCAACGCCGCCGCCGAGGAGGCGATGGCCGCCGCCCGCAGCATCCCCGCCGTGGCCGGGGCGCCGTTCGCCCCCGAATCGGCCTCCGTCTCTTGACCCCGCGGGATGCCGCCGGGACAGCGACCGGCGGCATCCCGGCACCAGATCCATACGGAACGCACGACGTCATACGAAAGGAAGCACCATGAAGAACCGCATCACAGCACTCATCGCCCTCGGGGCGGCAGCATCCCTCACCCTGGTCGGCTGCGCCGGCGGCGCAGGCGAGTCCGGAGGCGACAACGCCTCGGACGACAAGGGCACCATCACCCTCGGCTACCTGCCCTCGTGGACCGACGGGCTGAGCACCGCGTACCTCCTGCAGAACCAGCTGGAGAAGATCGGCTACACGGTCGAGATGCAGACGCTCACCGAGGCGGGCCCGCTCTACACCGGCCTCGCCCAGGGCGACATCGACATCTACCCCTCGGCCTGGCCCGAGCTGACGCACAAGTCCTACATGGACGAGTACGGCGACTCGATCGAGGACCTCGGCGCGTACTACGACAACGCCAAGCTCACCATCGCGGTGCCCAGCTACGTCGACATCGACTCGATCGAGGACCTGGCCGGACAGGCCGACCGCTTCGACGGCAAGATCTACGGCATCGAGCCGGGCGCGGGCCTGACCAAGCAGACCCAGGAGTCGATGCTGCCGGGCTACGAGCTGGACGGCGAGTACGAGCTCGTCACCTCGTCGACCGCGGCGATGCTCACCGAGCTCGACAACGCGATCGCCAGCCAGGAGGACATCGTCGTCACGCTCTGGCGTCCGTTCTGGGCCAACGACGCGTTCGACATCAAGGACCTCGAGGACCCGAAGGGCGCGATGGGCGACTCCGAGGCACTCCACTTCCTCGGCACGGCCGGCTTCGCCGAGAAGTACCCCGACGCCGCGGAGCTCATCGGGAACATCCGTCTGGACGACGAGCAGTACGGCGCGCTCGAGGACATGGTCGTGAACGAGTACGGCGAGGGCCGCGAGGCCGAGGCCATCGAGGCATGGCTCGAGCAGTACCCGGACGTGATCCCCTCCGCCTGAGCGGACGGTCCCGTACGACGCAGCGCGGGTTCGGCTTCGGCCGGGCCCGCGCTGTCGTTCGTGTCGGCGGGGCGCTCAGCGGCCGGCGTCGGGTCAGCGGGGCGTCGGGTCAGCGGCCGGCGTCGGCGATGAGGGCGAGCCTCTCGAGCGCCTCGTCGAACGCCTGCTCGGTCGTCTCGACGTCGCCCTCGCCCTGCAGGTCCGTGATCAGCGCCATGAACGCTCCCACCGCGAGCGACACGGTGAGGGAGGCCTCGCGGACCACCGGGATGTCGGTGACCGTGCGGCGGGACGGGTCGGCCTGCAGCGCCTCGGCCAGGAACGCCGTCAGCTCGGCGGTGAGCGAGAGGAACGGCGCCAGGATCATGGGCTGCGTGTCCGGCTGCTCCAGGATCAGCCGATTGCGTCCCGCGGCGACCTCGGCGTTGATGTGCGCGTTGCCGATCGAGGCGAGGATGAGGCGGCACACCGCTCGCACCAGCGGGATGTCGCGCGATGCCTCGAGAACGGCGGCGGCGACCGGTGTCGGGGCGAGGTGGATGGAGCGCCCGAACAGCGCGGCCTCGCGCGAGGGCATGTAGTTGAAGAACGTGCTTCGCGAGACATCCGCCCGCGTGCAGATCGCGGCGACCGTGACCGCCGCGTGCCCGTGGGCGAGGGCCAGATCGATCGCGGCGCGCTCGATCGCGTTCTCGGTGGCGCGCTTCTTCCGCTCGCGCAGCCCCGATCCGCTCCCATCCATATGCCCAGTGTAGGCGTTGGATATAGTCTAACTTTGGATGGTGTCCAGGTTGGGGATCGTCGGCCCGCATCCGCGTGACGGAACGTGAATGCGCTGGGGGGCGCCACGAGGATGCGGCACCGAGCGGGGTGAGGAGGGCGTCGGCGAACGGGACATCGCCGACGCCCTCTGTGATGCACGGGCGTGTGCGCGGGCGTGGGCGTGGCACCCACGCCGCGCGGGGCGGATGAGGGGCGGCGTCAGATGGTGCGGCGTCAGAGCGTGCGGCGTCAGAGCGTGCGGTCGTCGCGCGTGGACGGCAGTTCGAGCGCGACCTTCTTCTCGAGCGCGTCGACGGCCTCATCCGACAAGGAGATGAGTCCGTCGAGCTCTTCGCGCACGCGCTTGTAGGCCAGCTGCCGCTCCGCCGGGGTGGCCGCCTCGTCGACCGCCACCGAGAGCAGCTGCTGGGCCACATCCAGGCGCTTGCGCTCCGCCGGTGAGAAGGAGGAGTCCTTGAGGCGACGGGCGTCGCGCTCGGCCACCTCGAAGGCGACCTCGTAGTCCGTGACCGCGTCCTGGTAGGCGCGGAGCTGCTCGGCGTCGACGGGGCCGTCGGCCGAGGCGGGCCGCATCCGGTCGGCCACCTTTTTGGCGCGCAGGAACGCGGCGGTCAGCGGCTGGCGCCCGTCGCTCATCGCGGGGTAGGCGATCATCTTCGCGACGTCGAGCTCGTACTCCAGCCAGCGGGCGGTCACGGCGTCGTGCGCGGCGAGGGTCTGGGGGAGGGCCGTGGACGGCGATGCCGGCCGCGCTGCGGGGATCGCCTCGGTGACGGGAGCGGCCGGGACGAGCCCCTTCTTCACCTGCAGGATCTCGAGGCGGCGCTGGTGGCGCTCGCGCGCATTGCGCTCCCAGGTGGCGGAGATCCCCTTGATGGCAGCCGCAGCGGCGCCGCCCACGGGGAACACGAGCCACCAGTAGCTGCCGACGAACTGCCAGAAATCCACAGCCTCATGCTATCCGCGGCGCCCGGCGGATGCGGGTGGCTCATTCCGGGGGTCGACGGCGCTCGCGCGAGGGGACGGGCCACGTGCGGCGCAGCGGGATCTTCTCTGCGGGCCGCTCGGGGTCGGTGTCCGCGGGGGTGACGGGGGCCGACTCTGGTTGCGGCGCCGGTGCCGGTGCCGGTGCCGGCTCCGGGTGCGGGGTGCGGGCGGATGCGGCGGGTGCCGGTGCGGGGTCGGCGTCGGCGAGTGGTGCCGTGGGGCGTGATGCGGTGGGTGGCGCCGCGGGGCGCGAGGCGGTGGGCGGTGCCGCTCCCGGTCGGGTGGCGGGGCGGGTCCACACGGCGGCCCGCGCCGCGGTGCCGTCGGCGGTTGCGCGGAGGGCTGCATCCTCGGCCGAGGTGAAGGCCGCGTCGAGACGGTGCACGGCTTCGCGGTAGGCGACGAAGTCCTCGGGCGTGACGCGGGTGCTCCCCTCCGACGGCCGCAGGTGCTGCGCGCGCTGCAGCTCCACGAGGAACGCGGCGGTGGCCGGATGGTGGGGATCGCTCATCTGCGGGAACGCGAGCGAGGTCTCGAGGTCGGTCTCGTACTCCAGCCAGCGCGCGGCGATCGCGTCGTGCTCGTGCGTCAGCCGAGCGAGCGGGGTCTCGTCCTTCGTGCCGGCGGCGTGCAGGTGGGCACGCTCCGCACGCACCTGCAGGCGGGTGGCGCGCAGCGCGAGAGAGGCGGCGCGCTGCGCATCCTTCGCCTGCTGCAGGCGCCGGCGGGTCTCGGCGACGCTCGCCGCGCCGGCGGGTGCTCCCGCGCGCGCAGCTTTGGCGGCCTGCACCTGCGCCTGCGCTGACCGCGTGTCCGCGCGGGCGGTGAGCAGGGCGCGGACGGCGAGCTGCTCCTGATGGCGGGCCGCGTCGAGCGCCAGGCGCCGGGATCGTCGGCGTCCGGTCGTCAGGCCGGCGTAGCCGACCGCCCCCAGCCCTGCGGCAGTGGGTGCCGTCCACCACCACGCGGCGAGGAACTCGAGCAGAGGTTCCACCCCCTCATGCTACGCGTGACCCGCGAGACAGCACTTTCGCGCCGAGACTGTGGGGTAAACCCTCGGTCTCGGCGCGAAAGTGCTGCCTCGCGGGTGCGGAGGCAGGTGCGGGTGCGGGTGCAGGTGCGGGGTCAGCCGAAGAGGAGGGCGAGGACGGTCGAACCGCCGCCCACCAGCACGAGCGCGATGATCGCCACCCAGGCGACGACCTTCATGCGGTACTGGCGCTTGTCGGCGAAGCCTTCGTATTCCTGGTCGTCGCTCATCAGACGGGCTCCGCCACGGTGTGGCCGAACGCCGCCGGCAGGGTCGCGCGCGAGCGGGTGCGCAGCTCCGAGACGGGCGCGGTGAACACGCCCTGGACCTCGAGGACCGCCTCGTCGCCGTCGGCGGCCTCGTCGGTCACGCCGATGCGCAGCACGGGGTACCCGCGGCCGTCGCAGAGGCCACGGAACTTCACGTCCTCCTCGCGCGGCACCGACACGATCACGCGGCCGGTCGACTCGGAGAAGAGGGCGGATGCGGCATCCACCCCGTCGCGCTCCATGATCTCGGTGAGCCACACGCGGGCCCCGACGCCGAAGCGCATGACGCCCTCGGCGAGGGCCTGGCCCAATCCGCCCTCGGACAGATCGTGGGCGCTCGAGACGAGGCCCTGGTCGCCCGCCGCGCGCAGCAGCTGGGCGAGGCGCTTCTCGGCCGCGAGGTCGACCGCCGGCGGGCGTCCGCCCAGGTGGTCGTGCACGACATCCGCCCAGGCCGAACCGCTCAGCTCGTTGGCGGTCACGCCCAGCAGGTACAGGTTCTCGCCGGCGTCCTGCCATCCGCTCGGGATGCGGCGGGCCACGTCGTCGATGATGCCCATCACGCCGACGACCGGGGTCGGGTGGATGGGGGTGTCACCGGTCTGGTTGTAGAAGCTGACGTTGCCGCCGGTCACCGGGATGCCGAGCTCGAGGCAGCCGTCGGACAGGCCCTCGACGGCCTGCGCGAACTGCCACATGACCTCGGGGTTCTCGGGGCTGCCGAAGTTCAGGCAGTCGGTGACGGCGGTGGGCGTCGCGCCCGTGACGGCCACGTTGCGGTACGCCTCGGCCAGGGCGAGCTTGGCGCCCTGTGCCGGGTCGAGCTGGCAGAAGCGGCCGTTGCAGTC
Source organism: Microbacterium sp. NPDC089189 (assembly GCF_040685095.1). NCBI lineage: Bacteria > Bacillati > Actinomycetota > Actinomycetes > Micrococcales > Microbacteriaceae > Microbacterium > Microbacterium sp. NPDC089189. The sequence continues at coordinate 1,668 of NZ_JBFBHG010000008.1, read as the reverse complement.
GGTGGCGATCGCGAAGCCGAGACCGCTCTTCTCGTCGACGCGGATCATGCCGGCGTCGTCGGGGAAGCTGAGCGCGGTGTTGCCGAGCACGTAGTAGTCGTACTGGTTCGTGATCCATGACGTGTCGGCCAGGTTCGGGCTGGCGAGGATCGAGAAGAACTGTTCGCGCAGGGTCTCGGGGTCGGTGGGGCGGGGGAGCGCCGCGGCCGAGTCCTCGCGGAGCGCGTCGATCCAGGTCGGGTAGGCGACCGGGCGCTCGTAGACCGGGCCGTCGACGGCCACGGTGGAGGGGTCCACATCCACGATCTGCTCGCCGTGCCAGAAGATCTGCAGGCGACCGTCGCCGGTCACCTCGCCGAGCACGCTGGTCTCGACCTCCCACTTGCCGACGACGGCGAGGAAGGCGTCGAGCTTCTCGGGAGCGACGATGGCCATCATGCGCTCCTGCGACTCCGACATGAGGATCTCTTCGGGCGTCAGCGTGGGGTCGCGCAGCAGCACCTTCTCGAGGTCGACGCGCATGCCGCTGCCGCCGTTGGCGGCCAGCTCGCTCGTGGCGCACGAGATGCCGGCGGCGCCGAGGTCCTGGATCGCCTCGACGAGCTCGCCCTGGTAGAGCTCCAGGCAGCACTCGATGAGCACCTTCTCGGCGAACGGGTCGCCGACCTGCACCGCGGGGCGCTTGGTGGGGCCGCCGTCGGCGAACGTGTCGGAGGCGAGGATCGACGCGCCGCCGATGCCGTCGCCGCCGGTGCGCGCGCCGAACAGCACGACCTTGTTGCCGGGGCCGGTGGCGTCGGCGAGCTTGAGGTCTTCGTGGCGCAGTACGCCCACCGCGAGGGCGTTGACCAGCGGGTTGCCCTGGTAGACCGCGTCGAAGACGGTCTCGCCGCCGATGTTCGGCAGACCCAGGCAGTTGCCGTAGAACGAGATGCCGCTGGTGACGCCGTGCACGACCCGCGCCGTGTCGGGGTGGTCGATGGCGCCGAAACGCAGCTGGTCCATGACGGCCACGGGGCGGGCGCCCATCGAGATGATGTCGCGCACGATGCCGCCGACGCCGGTGGCCGCGCCCTGGAAGGGCTCGATGTAGCTGGGGTGGTTGTGCGACTCGACCTTGAAGGTCACGGCCCATCCCTCGCCCACGTCCACGACGCCCGCGTTCTGGCCCATGCCGACCATGAGACGCTCGCGCATCTGGTCGGTGACCTTCTCGCCGAACTGGCGCAGGTAGATCTTGCTGGACTTGTACGAGCAGTGCTCGCTCCACATGACCGAGTACATGGCGAGCTCGCCGCTCGTGGGGCGACGGCCGAGGATCTCGCGGATGCGGTCGTACTCGTCGGGCTTGAGGCCGAGTGCCGCGTACGGCTGCTCGCGCTCGGGCGTCGACACGGCGTTCTCGACGGTGTCTGCGGCGGGACGCGAGGCGGTCGCGTTCGAAGAGGGGGTCATCACGCGGCTGAGCTCCAGGGATCACGGGTGCCGGACCCGCTCAGTCTAGTTGCGCGGCCCCATCCCCGCGCGTGTGCGCGTCGTTGCCCGCGCGTGCGCGGTTCCGCTGCCGGTGCGTGCGGTTCCGCTGCCGGCGCGTGCGGCTCCGCGTCGCTCCGCGCCCCCACCCCTGTTCATTCGTCGCGTATGCGGGGTGGCGCGCCGCAACACCCC
>NZ_JBFBHG010000007.1:0-141518 GCF_040685095.1 Microbacterium sp. NPDC089189 | reverse complement strand
GGGTAGTCGTCGGCGAGTTCGGCGGCGTCGGTCATGCGTTTCTGCATGGTGCGGTCGGCGATCCGCAACGGGACCGCGAGTTCCGCCGCGACCGCCCGGTGCGCCATGTCACTCCCGGCCGCGGACCGCGCGTGCCCGGTGTCGAGCCGGCACGCGAGGTGCTCGGCGTCGGCGAGTGCCCGGGTGAGTCGGGCTTGTGCTGCGGCGAGGTCGGCCTGAGCGTTCTCGACACGGCGAGTGATCGACGCGAGCGCGAACGCGTCCGCGTCGGAGAGCCCGACCCGCTCGACAACTATCGAAGACATGTTCGAATGTTACCCCGACCCACCGACATCCACCCGAGCCGAGACGCCCGGACCCAAACCCAATCCGAGCCCCAACCCAGCCCGACCCCCAACCCAGCCCGACCCCAACCCCAGCCCGAGCCCGGCCCCGCACCACGTGGGCCCACGCCGCGCCGCACAGACGAGCTCACGTCTCGCGAGAAGCCGCTCCGTCGACCTCGATCGTGATTCGACTGCCGGCTTCGATCACTCCCGGGCCCTTGTCGGGCGTGGGGGCGGGCACCGGAATCTCCTGCTCCGCCTCCCAGATGATCCGCGCGTTGTGCGCCGACGGGTGGAACAGCTCGTCGAACCCGAACAGCCCCGCCGAGGAGGGAGCGTCGTGGTCGCCCCGATGCTGCCGACGACGGGACGAGTACGCCACGGCCGCGAAAACAACGGGCACGCTGAGGATGGTTGCGATCGTCCCCCACCCCAGCACATAATCCATGCGGACAGGCTAGGCGCGCTTCCCCACCCGGCCAAGCCCCGTCACGCTACACCGACACCCTCGCCGACTAAACATCCTCGGCGCACGCGTCCGCGTGAAGCGCCCCGCTCACCCGTCGAGCGGTCGGCGGTGCCGACGCTCGAACGCGGCCGCCAGTTCGTCGCCGCTCACCTGCTCGCCGGACGCGATGCGCTGCAGGTACGGACGCAGCCAGCCCCCTTCGGCCTTCTCGATGTGCGCCGCCCACCTCGGCGAGAGCGCCTCGTCGACGCTCACGATCGCGGCGACCGCGCTGAAGGTCACACCCTCGCTCATCTCCACGCGCCACTGCTGCCCGTCCCAGCGCAGATCCACGGCGTAGGGATAGACGAACGGATCCCCGGGCTGCCAGAACAGCCGATTCGAGGCGAGGGCGTAGATGCGCGCGGGGCTCGACGCGGGCGCCTCCGCCTCGGCAGCACTCGACGCCGGCGCATCGGCCGCAACCGGCCCGACCGCATCCGCCTCGGCAGCAACCGGCCCGACCGCATCCGCCTCGTCCGCACCAGCCACCACAACCGGCGCCGCGCGACGCAGCCCGCGTCGCAGCGCCGAGTCGAGCCGATCGAAGTCCTCACCCTCGAGCCGGATGAGGGGTGCGTTGCGCGTGGTCTTCGCCGCACTGCCCCAGGTCATGCCGACGTACCCGCGCCGGTCGGCATCCGCGGTCCACACGAACACGACACCGTTGCCGCGCTTCACCTGGTCGGGCAGCGGCGTGTAGGCGGCCGGGTCACCCGAGGCGAACGCCGCGTGCAGGTGCTCGAACTGCTCGGCGGACAGCGCGTGATACCCCTCGAACCGCTTGCGCAGCCGCGATCCGGTGGCCTCGCGCACCCACATCCGCGTGCCGTTGCCGGCGAGCGCGATGATCGCCGCCACCCCGAACCCGCCGAAGAGGATGATCTGGGCGATCGGGAAGAAGCCGCCGAGGAACCGATACCGCGCCCGCGACGCGTCCTCGGCGTTCTCCCGCGCCTGCTCGGACAGCTCGGCGATGTTCGGCACCGTGTACGCGATCACGGCGATCGCCACCGCCAGCACCACGATCGCGATGCTCGTGCGCAGCGCCGATCGTCGCCGCACGAGGCCGGGCGTTGCCGCCAGGGTCGGGTCGTAGAGGGTCACGCGCCCATCCTCGCAGCACCGCCACGTGAGCGCGCAGCATCCCCTACACCAGCATCGCCTCCACGTCGTCGACGAGCGCGGGCGCTCCCCCGGCGTGCGCGATGGCGTCGCCGACGCGGCGGGATGCGGCCGCGTACCGCCCGTCGCCCAGCACCCGGGTGACGGCGCGCTCGATCTGCGCGGGAGTGGGGCGCCCGGTGCCGAGACTGATGCCGGCTCCCGACCAGCGCACGCGGGCCGAGGTCTCGACCTTGTCCTCGCTGTCGCCTGCCACCACGATCGGCACGCCGTAACGCATGGCGTGGTGGAGGCCGCCGTACCCGCCGTTCGTGACGAACACGTCGGTGCGCGGCAGCAGCGCGTCGTAGGGCAGATAGTCGGCGACGAACGCGTTCGACGGCACCGGTCCGAGATCGGCGGCGGCCCGCCCGCCGGCGGTGACGACCACCTGCACGGGCCGGTCGGCGAGCGCGTCGAGCGTGGGGCGCACGAGCTCCGAGAAGTCGGTGTTGGCCACGGTGCCCTGGGTCACGTGCACCAGGGGCCGCGAGGCATCGAGCGACAGCATCCAGTCCGGCGTCGGAACCTCGGATGCCGCCGCCTCCGCCATGGGTCCGTAGAACCGCAGCGCGTCGGGCGCATCGCTGCGCGGGTACTCGAAGGCGGGCACGGTGAACTGCGCGAGCAGGTCGCTGCGGTCGAGCACGTCCATGAAGAAGGCACCGTCGAGGCCGGGCGCGCCGAGTTCGTCGAGCATCCCGTCGAGCGCGCGGTGCGCACCGGAGAGCACCCAGCGCGCCGAGCGGCGCAGCACGGCGTCGCGCACGCGACCCACCGCGCGTGACCGCGCCGGCACGATGCCGAGGCCGTACGGCGGGCAGTCGCGGCTCGAGAAGCCGGCGGGGCCCACGCCGCACATCACGGTCAGCGGTCGATCGGATGCCGGTCGGGCGAACAGCGTCTGCACGCCGAGGAACGTCATGTCGTGCAGCACGACGTCGGCGGGCTCGGCGGCGAGCACCTCTTCCAGCCGCCGCGCGGCCGGCAGCGCGGGGCGCACGAAGGCCTCCTCGACACCCGCGTTGATCGTGGCGATGCCGCGGTTGCGGCCCTCGGACCCGACACTGTCGAGCGTGTCGGCCTCGGCGGGCAGCGCCACGAACTCGACGTCGGCCGCGCGCACCCGATCGGCGTAGCGCGCGCCGGTCAGCATCCGCACCCGCCATCCCCGTCGGCGCAGCTCCCGGGCCACGACCAGCATCGGCACGACGTGGCCCACCGCGGGCATGGCGCACAGCAGCGCCGAACGCCGCCGACCGGAGTCGGCACTCGAATCAATTGACATATGCGCCACACTAATGGATATTTAGCCGCACCAACAGAACTCGACGAAGGATCGCCATGCACACCACTGTCACACCCCCGATCGCCGCCCGCACCGCATCCCGCCCGATCGACCGCACCTGGTCGCGATGGGGCGGCACGGGCATCGCGCTCGGCGGCGCGCTCCTCCTCGCCGCCACGGTCGTCGAGGTCACGCTGTGGGACGACGCATCGGGTGCGCTGCTGCCCCTCTTCACCCTGCTGTTCCTGGCGAGCACCGCCGTCCATGCCCTCGCGATGCTGCCCCTCGCTCTCGGCTCGACGGGCGCCGACGGCATCACCGGCACCCGCATGGTCGGCAAGGCCGCGCTGCTCGGCTTCGGCGCCGTCTTCCTGCTCAACCAGACGCTCTACTTCGTCACCACGTACGGCTCGCCGGATGGGGTGGACCTCTCGCTCATCGGCTGGCTGCCCCTCACGCTCGCCGCCGCGCAGCTCGTCCTCCTGCTCACGGCGTCGATCGCCGTCGTGCGCGCCGGGGTGGCCACGGGTGCCGCACGCTGGGCGCTGCTGGCTCTCACGGTGGTCGCAGCGATCGTCGGCGCAGTCGCGGGCGCGAGCGGCGATGTCGCCGTCGTGACGGTCGCCCTCATGTCGTCGTGCGTGACGCAGATCGTGGTGGGGCTGGTCTTCGTGGGGGCGCGGCCGGCGACGAGCGGGGGTACGGTCTGAAGATGCCCCGCGCCTATCACTCTCCGCGTCGCGAGGCGGATGCGGCGGCCACCCGCGGGCTCATCGTCTCTGCCGCCGCGCGGCTCTTCGTGCGCGACGGATACGGTGCCACCTCGATGAAGGCGATCGCGGCCGAGGCCGGGGTGAGCGCCCCCACCGTGCAGTTGCACGGCCCCAAGCACGCCCTGCTCATCGCCGCCTTCGAGACGGCATTCGCCGGCGACGAGGGGGCGCACTCGCTCACCGAGCGTCCGGCGATCGCCGACATCATGGCCGAGCCCGACTTCGAGACGGCGCTCGAGCGGTACGTCGGCTTCCTCACCGAGGCGAACAGGCGGTCGGCGGCCATCGTCCGGGCGATGATGGCCGCCGCCGACGCCGACCCCGCGGCGCGGGCGTCGTACGCCGAGCTCGAGAGCCGCCGGCAGCGCGACATGGTGCTCGCCGCGGGCTGGTTCGCCTCGCGCGGCCGCATCCCGGCGGCGCGGGTGCCGGTCGCCGCCGATGTGCTGGGCCACGTCACCGGCCCCGACACCTACCTGCATTTCACGCAGGCTCGCGGATGGACCCACGAGCGTTACGCCGCCTGGGTGACGCAGCAGCTCGTCGACCTCGAACGCGCCTGCGCCGTCGACGTCGGATCCCGATGAACGGTTCGTGTCACCCAAACGGCCGACTGCGCAGCGATAGCGCGGCCCACTATCATCGCCGTGGGGGTTGCACATGGTGACACCGGATGATTCACCCGATACATCACCGTCACATGGGCCTGATAACGTCCCCGCCAAAGATGATCTGCGCGACGCGAAGGGGGAAATTGTGTCGACCGATTCTGAGGTCGACGCGACACCGACGTCGCGCGTGACCAATCTGCTCAGTGACCTTCCCTTCACGGGCGCCACTCCCCTCCCCAAGACGGCCTCGCCGTCGCTCTCGATCCTCGACGAGTCCGAGAAGTCCGAGCCCTCCGCCGCGCGCCCGGCCTCGCCCGCACGGGTCCAGCGCGACGACGCGCGCGTCCCGGCCAACTGGCGCCGCAGCTATCAGCGCCGCCTGTGGATCACCGACTTCCTCGCGCTCGTCTGGGTCGTCTACGGCACGCAGATCGCCTGGTTCGGCCTCGGCAACGCCCAGCTGGCGATGATCGAGAACTCCGCGATCACAGATGTCTCGTACTGGGTGTTCTCCGCGGCGCTCATCCTCTTGTGGATGGCGGCGCTGTCGTGGGTCGACTCCCGCAGCCACCGCGTCATCGGCACCGGCGCCACCGAGTACGTGCGGGTGGCCGATGCCAGCCTCCGCGTCTTCGGAGCCGTCGCGATCGTCGCGTTCCTCACGCGCATCGAGGTCGCCCGGGGCTTCCTGCTCATCAGCCTGCCGCTCGGCATCCTCATTCTGCTGCTCGTGCGGTGGCTGTGGCGTCAGTGGCTCGTCGCCAAGCGTGCCGGCGGCGAGTTCGCGGCACGCGTGCTGCTGGTGGGCTCGCTGGATTCGGTGTCGCAGATCGCTCGCGAGCTGCAGCGCAACCCCAGTGCCGGGTACCACGTGGTGGGGGCGTGCGCTCCGAGTGGTACCACCGCCGGCACCGTGCCGGGCACCGACATCCCGCTGATGGGCTCGGTCAACGCGATCGAGCGCGCGATGGCCGTCACCCGCGCCGACACGGTGGCCGTCACCAGCACCGACGAGCTGCCGCCCGACAAGGTCAAGCAGATCTCGTGGAACCTGCAGGCCGGCCGCCAGCACCTGGTGCTCGCACCCAGCATCGTCGACATCGCGGGCCCGCGTCTGCACACTCGACCTGTCGCCGGCCTCCCCCTCATCCACGTCGAGACGCCGCGCTTCAGCAAGGGTCAGCTCTTCCTCAAGCGCTCCGTCGACCTGTCGGCCAGCGCGCTGGGCGTGCTGCTGCTCAGCCCGCTGCTGGCGTTCCTCGCCATCACGGTGCGTCTCACCTCGACCGGTCCGGTGCTGTTCCGGCAGACCCGCATCGGATGGGGCGGGCGAGAGTTCACGATGCTCAAGTTCCGCTCGATGGTCGTCAACGCCGAAGACCTGCTCGAGAACCTGCAGCGCGAGCGCCAGGAGTCGGGTGCCGACTCGGGCAACGAGGTGCTGTTCAAGATGAGGAACGACCCCCGGGTCACTCCCATCGGCCGCATCATGCGCAAGTTCAGCCTGGACGAGCTGCCACAGCTGTTCAACGTGGTCGGCGGCTCGATGTCGCTCGTCGGCCCGCGCCCGCCGCTGCAGAGCGAGGTCGACCAGTACGCCAGCCACGTACACCGCCGCTTCCTCGTGAAGCCGGGCATCACCGGCCTGTGGCAGGTGAGCGGCCGCTCCTCCCTCTCATGGGAAGAGACTGTGCGGCTCGACCTCTCGTATGTCGAGAACTGGTCGCTGCTCGGCGACCTCGCCATCCTCGCCAAGACCGCGAAGGCTGCGGTCGCGCCTGGCGATGACGCCCATTGATCCAGAGTCAACTCAGAGCGAACGGATTTCCCAGATGAGCTTGCCCAGCGACAGCGGTGACGCGATTGCGGCTGGACCGGCGCCGTTCCCAACCGTGCGCGTGGGAAGTGTCCCCTTCAGCGTGGCATCGCTCGATGAAACGGTCGACTGGCTCCTAAGGGTCGCCGGGCCGCAGCGACTGTCGCTAAACGTCCGACTCGCCAATGCGTACAACGTCGCCCTCGCAGACTCTGACCCCAGCTACAGAGCGCTTCTCAGCAACCAAGGTGTCAATTTTCCGGATGGGACCCCGGTTGTGTGGGCCATGAATGCGCGACGATCGAAGCTATCGCGGGCCTCCCATGTAAGAGGACCCTCTCTGTTCGCCGAGACGATGCGCCGGGGGACTACGTTCGGCACCAAGCACTTCTTGCTCGGCGCTAGCGAGGAGACACTTTCGGCGCTGCGAGATGAGCTCGTACTGCGTTATCCCGATCTGATAATTGTCGGGCACTATTCGCCTCCGTTCGCACCCGCCGACGACGCTTTTGTAGAGGACTGCGCTCACCAGATATCGAAGGCTGATGCTGACATCGTCTGGATTGGGCTAGGTACCCCCAAGCAGGATCTCGTCGGGTCTGCCCTGGCGCATCGCCTAAGCATGACCACAGTGAACGTCGGCGCAGCTTTCGATTTTGTCGCGGGGACAGTGCGTGAGGCGCCTCGTTGGATCCAGGGAACCGGCTTCGAATGGCTCTACCGATTGGCGTCAGAGCCACGACGACTGTGGCGCAGATACTTGTTCGGCAATCTAGCCTTCATACGGGCGATAGCCCGCCCGCGCGGGTAGAGCCCGAGAACGCCAGCTTCCACCCGCGAGATAGGACGATATGAGCTCCGCATCCACACCGACTGCCCTTCTGGGCGCCTACGAACGCGACAACTTCGGAGATGTCCTCTTCCTAGAGATCACGAGCCGCAATCTCAGTAGCGACGATCTGACCGTGGCGGCACCATTTGGGCTGCAGGACGACTTCAGGCCGCTCGATGCAGATGTGAAACCGCTCAAAGAAGCGACGCAGTCAGGCAACGTGGAGGCCGTTTGGATGGTCGGCGGCGAGACCGGCGGAACATCGATGCCAGCGGCTTACCGGATGGCGGCTAGCCAAGAGCGTTATGACGCTTGGCGATCTCTACCTCCCCGCTCACAGAACTCGCGGCTCATGGAACTAACCGGGCGGTCTGTGTACGGTTCGCCATACTTGCCTCGAATGTCTGCGACATCCGGGACGCTGAAGACACGATTGGTCATCAACTCCGCTGGCTTGAGTGGGCTGAGCGGATTGATAGGTCACCGTGCCGACGAGTCGTGGGGAGCCGTTCATGACGCGAGCTACATATCGGTGCGCGATTCGGCGTCGGCACGAACGCTCGAGCGTCGCTCGGTAAGCCATGCACTTGCCCCGGACCTCGTCCACTCGCTCCGCACCAGCCAAGCAGGCTGGCTTGCTGGGAACACCGACACACCGGGCTATGCCCTCATACAGGTGAAGGAGTCGTCGCTCGCGCGCATCGGCTCTCGCGAGTTTGCATCGATTTTGCTCAACTCTCCAGCCTTGCGAGGTCTGGACCTGCGCCTGTTCGTCGCGGGGAGAGCGAGGGGTCACGATTCAGTCAAGCTTTATCGCGAGGTGATTGAATCCGCGAAACGAACTGATCCGAGCCGGCCAATCTCGATCGCCGATCCCCCCACTGCCATGGAAAAGGCTGAGCTGATCGCACGGGCTGCGCTCTGGGTGGGCACGTCACTACACGGCCTCATCATCTCGTCATCTTTCGAGGTCCCCCGGGTGGGCCTTGAGCTCGAGAAGCTGACACGCTATGCGACGACCTGGGGAGATCCCATGCCGGTCGGGGTGCCACTCGAAGCCATTGGTGAAGCCGCCTCGGTGGCGCTTCACTCGAAAGAGACAGCGGGTCGGGCCGACCGTCTAGCTGAGGCCGCGAACGCAAGCTTTGAGCGAGCTCGTTCAGCTGCTGAGACCCCTCTCACAGCGTCCCAAATGAACGAACGCCATGATCGGAAGCGACGTCTGGCCGTTCGGTCCAATTCCCGATTCAGAACCGCACTCACCGGCTCCGCAGAGTCTCTCCGGGCGTGGCGGCACCGATGAAGTCGATCCTCGTCGTGACGCCCGATCTGAGCGCGAACTCCACGGGTCGGGCCTGGGTATGGTGGCTCTTAGCTACGCACCTCGGCTGGAAGTGTCGCATCGTCTCGTTTCGTGGCGACGGCATTTGGGCGCCAGTTCGAGGGACTGAGTTCGCCGAAGCATGCGAACGGATCCACACCCGCAGTCCCTGGCGGTATCTGGCAGAGAGGGCGAGCGCTTTCGATGCAGTCGTTGCAGTGAAGCCTCTTCCGGAGTCGCTTGGTGTGGCCCTGCGAGCACGAGACCGTGCGGCGTTTCCCCTAGTGGTCGATGTAGATGACCCTGACCTAGAAGCCCGACTATCGAGTCCGTCGCTGTTCCGCCGATACGCCTGGAGGGTTCGGTATCTCACCTTCTGGCTCCGAGTGCGAGACTTCTCAGTTCTTCAGAAGAGCGCTTCCGTAGCGGTGAGCAACCCCGTCCTTCAGGCTCGTTACGGCGGAACTCTGTTGCCGCATGCTCGGATCGATCCCGGGCCAGGTTCACCACACCAATCTGATCGTCCTCGCGTCGCATTCATCGGGACGGTCCGAAAGCATAAGGGGATCGACCTGCTACGCGACGCGGTTGCGCAACTAGCGGATGAGGGTTTCCACTTGATCGTGACAGCTGACTCGCCCGCCGACGCCCAGCCGTGGGAGACCTGGGCTGGTGAAACGAGCCTGGCGGAAGGCGACGCGCTCCTGAATCAATCCGACATCGTGGCCCTACCCAGCCTTCCGTCTGGTTTCGCGGAGGGTCAGCTTCCAGCGAAGTTAGTGGACGGCATGCTCCGCGGGCGCGTAGTGATCGCGTCCTCGATCGAGCCCATGCCATGGGCGCTTGCGGACGAGCGTCTGTCCTTCGCGCCCGGATCGCTCGAAGGTCTCGTCGCCGCTCTGCGCGCGGTTCGAACGCCCGGCACGCGAACTCAGATGTCCACCGCCCTCCGCGATCGCGCGCTCGCTGAGTTCAGCGTTTCGTCGCTCGCCCCAAGATTCGAGGGAATCATCATCGATGCCCAGTCAAAAGCGCCCTGACGGTCTGCTGCTTTACGCCTTCGCGTGCGATCCCACCCAAGGGAGCGAGCCGGGCGCGGGATGGGCGTCATTGCAGACGGCGTCGCCTCTCTTCAACCGCGTCACGCTCTTAACGCGCGCTCCGGTGTCCCCCGCCTTGCTCGCCGAAGTCGAGCGCATGTCGAATGTTGAAGTGGTGACTTTACCAACACTCGCGGATCGGCGAGGCCCCGTCTATCTCAAGTACGCTCTTTGGATATTGCGGGCCGCGAGGTGGACGCGCAGAGCGGCTCTCCGAGGCAATCACTACCAGGTAATCCACCATGTAACGTATGCCTCCGATTGGATGCCTTCCCCGCTTGCCCTCATGCGTCGCGCGGAAGCGCACACAGTCTGGGGCCCTGTCGGTGGAGCAACTTACCCACCACCCGAACTTCTGGCAGTCTTCCCCAAACCGTTCCGACGATCGGAACGTCTCCGCGCCGCAATCACGAAAACGGTGCGAGCGTTCACGTTGCCAATCCATCGTCGAAAGGTTGACGTCGCAGTTGCTATGAACAACGACTCCGCTGAAGCGCTCACCGGTTTCACACGTGTCGTTGTACGCCCGAACATTGTTCTCGAAACGCTGCGAAGCGCGAGCCGCCCGACCGACCGACTGCCAGTCGCGTTGTTCGCTGGTCGCCCGCTTGAGTGGAAGGGGATTCGCCTTCTCATCCGATCGCGTCAGCTGGCCAAGGAGCAGTGGACACTGGAGCTTTGCGGTGGTTCGGCGGAGGAGTTCTCTGAGTTCGGCGACGTCACTGCGGAAGGCGTCCGGGTTCGAGGACGCGTCGCGAGGAATGAGCTGCTCCAAAGGCTCGGCGAAGTCAGCTGTGTTGTTCTGCCGAGCGTCCACGACTCAGCGGGATGGATCGCCGCTGAGGCCGCTGCGATGGGCACGCCCGTGGTGTGCCTGGATATCGGGGGGGTCGAGATGATGGCAGGTGGCTTCGCCTCGGTGGTGGAAGCACTACCCGCGGAGACGTTGACTGCCCGGATAGCTGCCCGGATCGACCTTTTAACCACCGGAGCGCACAACGTTAGTGGTCCCAGCCCTGACTGGACCGAACTGAGCTACCGACGAGAACTAGCGAAGTGGTACCAACTGTGATGCGGGTGTTGATGCTCCACAACGACTACGCCGAAGTAGGTGGGGAGTATTTCTCTGTTCGCGCTGAGGTCGAGAGTCTCCGGAATCGAAACGTAGACGTTGAGTTCATCACTGTAGACAACGCCAAGATCCTCGAAGAACGTGGCCGTCGCGGGTTCCTGATGGAGACAATACGACCTCGGATTGCTCCGGGCCTACTTGACACGGCATTGCGTCGATTCAAACCCCACCTCGTGCACGCACAGAATCTATTCCCGCTTATGGGTGGCGCCGCGATCGATACGATGCAGGAACATCGTGTGCCCTGGGTTCGTACACTCCGAAATTACCGCTTGCGTTGCGTCGCGGGGACTTGTTTCAGAGACGGACAGAACTGCTTCGACTGCAAATCTTCAGCCCAGGGGTACCCTGGGATTCTCCACGGCTGTTACCGCAACAGTGTTCCAGCATCAGCGGTCGCCGTCGGACACGCGATTCGGGAGCAGGCCGCACGCATTTCCCACCCGCCTGCTGGAAACATCCTGCTCAGTGAATCGATGCGGGCGCTCCTCGCGAATGTCCTAGGCGACACACCTACATACGTGAAGCCGAACTCCGTAGCAGGCGATCTCGCTAGGAACCCGATACCGCGACGCAACCGGAGACCGGAATTTCTATACGTCGGGCGTCTATCTGCGGAAAAGGGCCTATCACCACTTATAACGAGCTTCGCGCGCAACCCTGACCTGCGTCTCGTCGTCATCGGAGAAGGGACACTCGATGACAAGGATCAAAGCCTTCTGGAGACTTCTCCCAACATCAATCTCATCGGAGCAATTCCACCCGAGGAAGTCGTGCGGCGGATGCGCGAGGCACTCGCAGTCATCGTCCCGTCGGCCTGGGCCGAGCCGTTTGGCAGAGTAGCCGCCGAGTCGCTCGCCGCAGGAACACCGGCACTAGTAAGCAATGTTGGCGGGCTGACGGATATCGTCGCAGGGCTCGGCGATCACGCCCTTCTCGTTGAACCCGGCGAAGACTGGGCCGCACGAGCGAGAGACCTAGCGAACCTCGGGTCTGATATTTTCGACCAGCTGGCCGCGTCGTGTCTCAACAAGTGGGCATCCAACTACGAAGACGGAGCAGTCGGCGACCGTCTCCTCGAGATCTATACCTCTGTTCTGGGCGCGGATTGGACGCAGACATCTTGAAGAATGCCCGGGTGCCCGTGCGCCTCAGATCCGCCTCCCATCCCGCCGCACCGGGAGTGGCCCTGGCGTTTGTCGGTCTGCTCGTGCCTGTGGCGGGCGGGCGATGGGGAAGCTACATCTCCGTCCCGGGTGTGCCGATCTATCTTGCAGATGTTTTCGTCGTTATCGGCCTTGTTGCACTCGTGATAGCGAAGACTACGACTAGATCGCGGGAAGGCGTTCGAGTCCCGATCCCGAAACCCCTCGTAATCGGTTCCTGCGTCTTCTCCCTTGTCCTCTCGGCCAATCTCCTCCTGGCAGAGTGGACAGACACGCTACTCGTCATTCGAGACGCGATGCCTCTCGTCTACCTTCTCCTAGTCCCGTTCTTTTACCAGGCAACCGCCCTGACAGGCGGACTCCGCACTTTCAGAATGCTGCGAGTTGCCTGCCTCATTCACACGGCGTGGTTCACATTAGCGGTGTTTCGACTGCTCCCACCTATAAGCATCGGACCAATATCCGATGTGCCAGCTTTTACCACGCGTGGTGATTTTGACCTTCTGATCGCTGGCCTCTCGATCGCTGTATTCCTTCTCGATCGGGAGTGGGCGCGTGGGATCCGAGCCCTGCTCACCCTACTGGCAGGGGCCTCGCTGCTCGCCGGCGGGAGCCGGGCGGGCCTCATTTCAGGCCTGATTTTGCTTGGGCTAGCCTTCGTACTCGCGAGGCCAAAGGGGCACAGGATCTCTCCCGTCCTCATCGCAGGATCCGCATTGTTCGTTGCAGCTGTCGTTCCATTCGTTGTGAGCGTATTCACAGATCCGCCGACGTGGATGCGAGCTGTGACACGCTTGTTCGACACTGGATCCCAAGAGCAAGCCTCAGCACAGAACACCTGGGGCGCCCGACTTGACGCGTGGCAGCGAATCTTGGAATACACCACACAAAACCCGACGCAGACGTGGTGGGGGTCAGGCTTAGGATCGCAACCGATTCTGAATAGTGGCGCGGTCGTATACCTATCTGGTGATCCAAGCGTGCGCGCTGCCCATAATTTCGCGGTCACGTGGCTGGCGTTCTTCGGAATCGTTGGAGGGGTAGCGATCTGTTCCGTCCTCCTGCTGTGGACACTGGGCGCCTTTAAGAACGCGGCCCGCGTGCGCGGCATCACCGGCGTGGGAACTAGTCTCATAGTCGCCGTTATCGCGGCAGGCCTCGGTGGAGTGATCGTGGAGTCACCATTTGGCTACATGACTCTCATCGCCGGAATCGCCCTCGCGTATCAAGGGGTGCCCTTTGCATACAGCGCGACACAATCTACTTCGCCCCGACCTCAGCCTGCTACTGCGGGCTCAAAGCGTCGATTCGACAAGAACAACGCTCGGTTGAATAGTCCGAGTCGCAATGCGTAAAGCGCTAGGCCTGGTCTCGACGTTGGGAGATTCCGGAGCCTCCGCCGCTGCTTCATTCCTCGTTGGATTGATCGCTTTGCAGGCTCTCGACGATGTGGGGCTCGCGCTGTACGCGCTACTTTTCTCTGCAGGCATTGCCGTCATGGTGATACCTCAGCAGATGGCGTACATGCCTAGGCGCTTACGGGTGAACAAGGCCCCTGCGCGCGTTCGAGGACGGTACGGTGCCGACGCCCGTTCAGCCATTCCGCACGTCGTTGCCGCGATTTCGCTGATGGCACTCGCTGGAACACCGCTTTACGGCTCTGTTTCGGTCTCAGCAGCTGTTTTTCTAGGTACAACCGCCGCCGCGTGGGTGGCTGCTTCATCATTCCAAGACCACGTACGCACCTCGCTGCACATCAGCGGGGATCACGGGTTTGCCGCGATCGTATCGTGCCTGCAGTTAGCGATCTCGTTGGCATTCTTCACGTTCGTTCAGCTCGCTACTGTCCACCAGCATCCCTCCATATCGACGGCGCTGCCTTTCGGCACGCTCGCAGTGGCGAACCTCGTTAGTGGACTGGTGGGCGTTTGGCTCCACCGATCTGTCAACAAAATCAGCGATGAATCGAAAGTTTCGTTCAAGCTAGGTCTACGTACGGCAGCGAGCGGGTTTGTGCTACAAGGAGGGGCATACGCGCTAAATCTTGTCGTCGTCCTGACTCTCGGCGCTAGCGCGCTGGCCACGCTGGAAGGGGTTCGAATAGCTGCCCAACCCGTACTAATAGCCAGCACTGCGCTCGCGTCGTTCTTCCTTCCGCCTGCCATCCGTCTACAGGCGCAAGGAAAGACCCGAGAGGCAAATCGACGTGTTCGATTCATGATTGGAGCGCAGCTGAGCCTGGGCATCGCGTACGCCAGCCTGGTGCCCTTCTTCGCTGGTCTACTTTCCGGCTTTGCCGGTCGTTCGATCCCCCCATTGATCGCAGCGGCGCAGACGTTGTCTTTTTCGCTTCAGGCCATGATCGCGCCGATCAACCAAATGAACATCGCGGCGAACCGCTTTTCCCTAGCAACGATGGGTACTGCGCTCTCGGTTGCCGTGTCCCTCGTGGTGCTTGCTCTGACAGCGAACTCGCTCCATCTGTACGCCGTACCGCTCGCCACCGCGTCCGGCGCTCTAGCGCGGGGTTCGCTACTCATACTTGCTCGACATCGCGAGCAATAAAAGTCCGCGCAGCGCTAACAAGCGCTCTGGCAGCCATCCACAGATCAGCTCATCAGACACAAATTCCAAGACAGGGAGTCAATCTTGACCAAGCGTGCATTCATCACTGGTATTACGGGCCAGGACGGCTCGTACCTCGCTGAGCTGTTGCTATCGAAGGGTTACGAGGTTCACGGCCTCATCCGTCGGGCTTCGACCTTCAACACCCACCGGATCGATCACCTGTACGTCGATCCTCACGACCCGAGCGCCAAATTGTTCCTGCACTATGGCGATCTGTCCGACGGCGCCCGCATGGTGACGCTCATGAGCGAGATCAATCCGGATGAGGTCTACAACCTTGCCGCGCAGTCGCACGTGCGCGTCTCGTTCGATGAGCCCGAGCACACCGCTGACACCACGGGCACCGGCACCATCCGCCTGCTCGAGGCCGTCCGACTTTCGGGCGTGCAGACACGCTTCTACCAGGCTTCTACATCGGAGCTTTACGGCGCCACGCCCCCGCCTCAGAACGAGGAGACGCCCTTCTACCCCCGGTCGCCGTACGGTGTGGCGAAGCTCTACAGCTACTGGATCACCAAGAACTACCGCGAGGCGTACGACATGTTCGCGGTGAATGGCATCTTGTTCAACCACGAGTCGCCCCGACGTGGCGAGACCTTCGTGACTCGCAAGATCACCCGCGCCGTGGCTCGCATCAAGGCTGGCGTGCAGAAGGACATCTACCTCGGAAATCTCGACTCGATCCGCGACTGGGGCTATGCCGCCGAGTACGTCGAAGGCATGTGGCGCATGCTGCAGGTCGACGAGCCCGAGGATTTCGTGCTCGCGACCGGTGTTGGCTACACGATCAAGGACTTCCTCGAGACCTCGTTCGGGCACGTCGGTCTCGATTGGCAGGAGTTCGTGAAGTTCGACGAGCGTTATCTGCGCCCGACCGAAGTCGACGCCCTCATCGGTGAGCCCGCAAAGGCCGCCGACAAGCTCGGGTGGGTGCCCACCATCGACGGGAAGGAACTGGCCAAGCTCATGGTTGACGCCGACGTGAAAGCGTTGGAAGAGGGCCCTGAATGGATCGACACCGTCAAGCTGGCCTCTTGGGGCACGAAGTGACAACCGCCGTTGACGGCGTCAACTACTCCCCCTCAGAACTCGATCGGGACGCGCCTTTCTACGTCGCTGGGCACCGTGGGCTCGTGGGCTCGGCCATCTGGCGCAGGCTCGAGGCCGGCGGGTTCGGCAACCTGCACGGGCAACCCTCTGCGGATCTCGACCTGAAGGACCGCGATGCCGTGTTCGCCTACATGGGGTCGGTCAAGCCCAAGTACGTGGTACTCGCGGCAGCGAAAGTCGGCGGCATCCTGGCTAACTCGACCTATCCGGTCGACTTCTTGTCAGACAACATGCGCATCCAGGTCAACGTTCTCGACGCCGCTCTCGCGAACGATGTCGAGCGGGTGCTGTTCCTCGGTTCGTCCTGCATCTACCCGAAGCTTGCCGAACAGCCGATCCGCGAGGACTCGCTGCTGACGGGGCATCTGGAACCGACCAACGATGCATACGCGATCGCGAAGATCGCCGGCATCCTGCAGACGCAGGCCGTGCGGCGCCAATACGGCCTGCCGTGGATCAGTGCGATGCCCACCAACCTCTACGGCCCGAACGACAACTTCTCGCCCAAGGGGTCTCACGTCCTTCCGGCACTTATTCGTCGCTATGACGAAGCTGCTCGCGCCGGGGCCACCACGGTGACGAACTGGGGCACGGGCACGCCGCGGCGCGAGTTCCTTCATGCGGACGACATGGCCGACGCCTGCCTCCACCTGCTCGAGAACTACGACGGGCCCGATCAGGTCAACGTCGGCACCGGCTCGGACGTGACTATCCGTGAGATCGCTGAGACGATCGCCGGGGTCACAGGATTCTCGGGCGACACCGAGTGGGACACCACGAAGCCGGACGGCACGCCTCAGAAGCTGCTCGATGTGTCCAAACTGGCTGATGCGGGATGGACAGCAAAGATCGGTCTCGAAGAAGGTATGGAGCGCACCGTCGCTTGGTATCGCGACCACGTGGGCTCGATCAGGGAGTAACGATGCTTCGCCACATCGTGCTCTTCCGCGTGCACGACGGCGTATCGAGCAGCCGAGTGACCGAAGCGATCGATTCGCTCCGGTCACTCGCTGTTCTCCCGGGCATCGTCGACTGGCGGGTTGAGTTGTCGCTCGACCAGCGCAAGGGGCGCATCGTGGTCGAAGATGCGACCTTCACCGACGACGAGGCGTTCGAGAAGTTCCGCTCTCACCCCGCACACGTCGCGGTCGGGCAGTTGATGGCTGAGATATCGGACTGGTGGAACGGCGACTACTCCGATTAGCGCGCTAAATGGCCACTCCGATGAGCTCGCTAAATGAGCCCAAGTCGCGCCAGCAACTCAGCGCACCCGGGCCACAGTGGCGACGGGAGTTCGCGGGGATCGTAATACTTGAACGCCAACGCCTCGTTCTGTGCCAGAGCTTCTTCCTCAAGCTCGATCACGAATGACAGACCGATGGCGTGCTTGCGGGGGTCGCTCCCGAAGGCCGTTCCGTCGCTCGGCGCGACGCTGGGTGGGAACCACTCGTAGACGTATCCCGGCTGCGGGTTCAACGGCACAGACGGCTCAAGCCCTACCGTCTCGCGGGCGTGGCGTCTCAGCGCTGCAGCGATGGTTTCACCGCGCCGAATCCTGCCGCCAAGATGGCACCACACTTGCCCGTGCGGAGACTCACGCAAGATGAGCCCTATCTGGCGGTCGCCCGTGTCGGTGCTTCGCACGGGCACGAAGTCGACGCAGGCGATCGGAACAGATAGCTCGATCTGTGCGTATAGCTCTGCGGGGAGATAGCTCACGGACACAGGCCTTCCCGCGTCCCCCAACGGAAACACTGATCTGGTAGGAACGAATAGCGGGGCATGTGTGCCCACGCTCTTGGCTGATGCGACACGTTAGCTAGCTAAATCTACGGGGAGATTCATGAAGCTTTCGGTCATCGGGTGCGGTTACCTCGGCGCGGTCCACGCCGCTGCTATGGCGTCCATCGGCCACGAGGTGGTCGGGATCGATGTCGACGCCCGCAAGATCGAGTCTCTCTCGCGCGGCGAGGCGCCGTTCTTCGAGCCCGGGCTGCCCGAGATCCTCGCCGCGGGCATCGCGTCGGGCAACCTGCGCTTCACGACCGACATGGCAGAGGCCGCCGGATCCAAGGTGCACTTCGTGGGCGTTGGCACGCCTCAGGTGAAGGACGGGTACGCCGCCGATCTTACCTACGTCAACGCGGCGATCGACGGACTGCTGCCGTACCTCTCCGAGGGCGACATCGTGGCAGGCAAGTCCACGGTGCCGGTGGGAACGGCCGCGGGGCTTGCTCCGCGCATCACCGAAACAGGTGCGACCCTGGTGTGGAACCCGGAGTTCCTCCGCGAGGGTTTTGCTGTGCAAGACACGGTCGACCCCGACCGTCTCGTCGCCGGCGTACCCGGAGGCGACGAGGGTGAACGCGCTGCCGACATCCTGCGCGAGATCTACCACCCCTCGGTGGCGAAGGGCACGCCGTTCATCGTCACCGACTACGCGACGGCAGAGCTCGTGAAGGTCTCAGCCAACGCCTTCCTCGCGACGAAGATCAGCTTCATCAATGCCATGGCCGAGATCGCCGAAGTCACCGGCGCCGATGTCACCCAGCTGGCTGACGCCATCGGGCACGACGTTCGTATCGGCCGCCGCTTTCTCGGTGCGGGTATCGGCTTCGGAGGCGGTTGCCTCCCCAAGGACATTCGCGCGTTTTCCGCTCGAGCCGAAGAGCTGGGTCGCGGTGAGTCCGTGGCCTTCCTCCGTGAGGTCGACGAGATCAACCTGCGCCGCCGCGAGCGTGCCGTTCAGCTCGTCGTCGAGGGGCTCGGCGGGCAGGTGTTCAAGAAGAACATCACGGTGTTGGGCGCAGCGTTCAAGCCGCACTCCGATGACATCCGCGACTCCCCCGCTCTCGACGTAGCCGTGCGCCTGCACGGTCTGGGCGCGTGGGTCACCGTGACCGACCCTGCCGCGATCGAAAACGCCCGCCGCATCCACCCGCAGTTGAACTACGTCGAAGACCGCGACGAAGCGCTGCGGGGAGCGGACGCGGTGATTCTGGTGACCGAGTGGGACGAGTACCGTCGTGAGCTCGCCCCCGAGCATGCGTCCGAACTGGCCACGGGCCGCGTGATCGTCGACGGGCGCAACGGACTCGACGCCGCTGCATGGCGCGCGGCGGGGTGGACTTACTACGGCATGGGTCGACCGTAAACCCGCTGGCTAAGTCAGTGGAACAGTCGAGCACGGACCGGAGCTGAAACTATGAGCGCTGGCGATCTTCCTATCGTCGTCGATATCCCGTCGTCGAGCGCGGGAATGGGGTTCGATCGATACGTTGCGGGCATCTCTGCGGCGATCCGTGGAGGCAAGCCCGCCCGCTACACGGTGGGGCTCTTCGGCCCGTGGGGCAGCGGCAAGTCCTCGCTGCTGCAGGGCATCGCGGAAACGCTCATCGCCGACAAGTCCACAGATATCGTCGTCGTTCGTTTCGATGCCTGGCGGTACCAGTCCTCCGGTTCGCTGGTGTTCGCGCTACTCCAGTCGATCAAGCGCGTCGTGGAAAAACGTCCGCAGATGAGTGCGGCCGTCAACGCGCTCGATAAGGTACTGGACCGATTCGAGGTCTCATTTCTCGGTGTGGGGCTGAAATATCAGCGACGCGAACCGAACTCGAACGAGCAGTACATCACCCCGTTCGAGGACCTACGCGCCCTCTCGTCCACCCTTGCCAGTAAGCGCATCGTCGTGCTCGTCGACGATCTGGACCGCTGCGCCCCGACGGCCGTGGTCAGCGTCGTCGAAGCTATCCACCTGCTGACAGACGTCGACGGCTTCGTCTTCGTCCTCGCGCTGGACTATGACTACCTCATCAGCGCGATCGAGCGGGCGTACAAGAAGATCGACGCCCACCATTTCATCGAGAAGATCGTGCAGATTCCGTTCCGAATCCCGCACGTCAACGTGAGAGCGCAAGACATTCGTGCCCTGCTCCCGGAATGGGATACCCGCCTCAAGCCCTGGTTCTTCGGGATCGAAGAGAGCACCCTCGTCGACATCGTGTACCTGGCTTTGCGGTCAAATCCTCGACAGGTGAAACGTCTCGTGAACACGTACCTGCTCGCGCAACACATGGCCGGTCGCTCGCCATACGGCATCCAGCCATCGTCCGAAGACGCAACATCCCGTCTGCTCCTTCATCTGATCGCACTGCAGCTGTCTTGGCCGCTCGAGTACGACGCGTTGACGCGCGCCATCAGGGACGCGGCCTTGACATCCGATTCAGACGCGATCAGCGACGTCGGCGTCTTCCAAGAGCTGGTCGAAACGGAAGACACCTCGAACTGGGACTCGGCACGACTGAGCCGCTTCCTCACCGGTGCATTTGATGAGGGCCTCCAGCTGCGGGAACTCATCCCGGCGATCGACCTCACCGCAAGTATCGCGATGTCGACGCCGAGCGATCTCGATGCGCCCGCGAGCGAGGACACGCACGTCGCACAGCAGGATCACAACTCGGTGGTCGACGCGGCACCGGAGCCTTTGCGCTTGCTCTTCCATGAGCTCGAGAACGACGCCCTAGACAACAATCCCCGGGCTGCTTTAAAGGCGAACAAGAGCTACGTGTCGATAACGCGGCCAACCAAGACGTTCAAGAATCGCGTGTTCGCGACCCTCGAGATGCTGCCCGGACACATCGTCGTCAATGTGCCGCTGACCTTCGATGAACTCCCCGAGGACTTGCGGCACAGTCCCGTGTACGAGGTCGTGAGCGGCCGGGGCAGAACCGCGGTTCGAGTGTCGCCCGACGACGATCGATCGGTGGAAGCGGCTAAGCGCCTCATCCAGATCAGCGACAGCCGACTGACGAACCTGTCGCGCTGACGCCCGCAGCTGGCAGGGGCTGAAGCATCGCGACCCTGAGACGACTGAGCGCCAGCCGAGCGCGCCGCCCAGCGGTGGCTAGGCTCAGCGCATGACACCCATCACTCCACCCGAACTCGCTGACGAGCTCGGCCACATCGAGACGCGCAAGGGCCTCAAAGTCCGCAACTATCTGCGGAAGACATACCCCGAGCACAAGAAGGGCGAGCGTTGGCACCTCTCGCCCGAGCAGGCGGACGACGTTCGTTCGCACTTCGCTCGGTAGTCCTCCCCATCCGGGCGAACCGACCCCGATCTGCGAGGATCGCTCCATGCCGCGACTCATCGACCTCAGCCACACCATCACCGCGGGGATGGTCACCTACCCCGGGCTGCCCGCTCCGACACTCACGCCGTACCTGACGCGAGAAGCATCCCGCGAACGCTACGCGCCGGGCACGGAGTTCGCGATGGACATCATCACCATGATCGGCAACACGGGCACCTACCTCGACTCCCCGTTCCACCGCTACGCCGACGGCGCCGACCTCGCGGCGCTCGATCTCGCCTCTCTCGTGCGCGTGCCCACCCGTGTCTTCCACGTGCGGGGCGCCGCCGATCGCGGCGTCGGAGCGCGGACGTTCGAGGGCGAAGACCTGGCAGGAAAGGCCGTGCTCATCGACACCGGATGGGACGCGCACTTCGGCACCGAGGCCTACGGCCACCCCGCCCCCTACCTGACCGGAGAGGCCGCGGCGGCGCTCATCGACGCGGGCGCGGTGCTGGTCGGCATCGACTCACTGAACATCGACGACACCAGCCCCGAGACCGGCGGCGCACGGCCGACGCACACGCAGCTGCTCGCCGCGGGCGTGCACGTGGTCGAGCACCTGACGGGCCTCGACCAGCTGCCCGAGCACGGTTCGTTCTTCACGGCGGTCCCGCCGAAGATCGAAGGCTTCGGCACCTTCCCCGTGCGCGCCTACGCCGAGATCGAGGGGTAGTCCCGAGAGCCGCTGCGCGACAGCATCCGCGTGGGTCTCACGGTGGGCACCCGCGCGGCGACTCCCCCGGCGGAGACTCCTGCGTCGCCGTGCGCGTGCACGCGAACCTGGGAGCGGTTCTACAACGACCTCGACCGCATCATCAGAGGCCACCCTCCGTAAGAAGGCACGGAGGTCTTCAGCCTTCCGGGTCGCGCACGAGCTCGCTCAACGTTGTTGCGTCTGCCGCCGTTGCGCGTTCCACGGCTCGTGCCAAAGCTCGCGCGGCATCCTGTCGCGCCTGCCTCATGACGCCACGCTTCGCGTCTTGCTCAGTACGGCGAGCAGCCGTCCGAGCTTCGCGAGCCGCGCGCTCCGCCTCTTGCTTCACCGCGAAACGATTCGTCCACGCTTCTCGCTCCGCCTGCGCAGCAGCGCGGCCCTGGGCAGCCGCCTTCTCGATCCAGAGCGGATCGGAGGCCCGTGAGCCATAGGACTCTAGCTCGGGCTCGGGGATGTGCCGAGGAAGTGCCACGTCGCTCAGGGGAACGTCATCGACGGCTGGTGGAGCCTCGTCATAGAAGGGCGGGGCGTAGCTCGCGTCGAACTCCTGAGCCTTCCGCATGATGGCTTCGAGGTGTTCTTCGGGGTCGGAGTCGTCTAATTGCGGAGGTCGATCTTGCTTCTCGCGCCACTCGCGCTCCAGCTGCCTCTTTGCTTCCCTTTGTTCCTGTTTGAGGTTCGCCCTCTGTTCAGATGCCCTCAGGTAGCTATTGTGATCGGCCTGCGCATTGGCTTCGTGAAGGAGCCTTCCGAAGTGGAGGCCGTCGCGGCTGTAGTGGCGGATGTACTCGATTCGTTCATCCAGAGGCATACGAGCAAGGCGCTCGATCAAGCGCTCGTGGT
Organism: Microbacterium sp. NPDC089189; assembly: GCF_040685095.1. Classification (NCBI taxonomy): domain Bacteria; kingdom Bacillati; phylum Actinomycetota; class Actinomycetes; order Micrococcales; family Microbacteriaceae; genus Microbacterium; species Microbacterium sp. NPDC089189. The sequence continues at coordinate 119,050 of NZ_JBFBHG010000007.1, read as the reverse complement.
CCGCCTCAGCGTACGAGTTCAGGCGCGCCTTCACTTCGCGTTTCTTCTGTTCTCTCTGGTCTTTTCTCGACATGCCACGAGCCATAGGGGGATCGTATCGACAACGAGGCGACCCGCTGGCCGTCACCGACTTCGCGAACTACACGCAGGCTCTGGGAGCGGTAGCGGGCCGCGGGATTCTCCTCGTGGGCATCGCGGCCGGGTCTCTCCTGATCGTGACCATGGATGCCGAGCCACAAGGGCCCGATCTGTTACTCCCGAGGTTCGACCGGGCGCACGCATTCGCCGCGTTCGCAGAGCCGTCAAAGACTTTCAGCTCGCCCGTGTTGTGGAAGACGGGACAGCTCATGTGGTGACCCGGCTGCGTTGGGCGGCCTGGTAAACCGTGTCCCACTGCGGGGCGAGGCTGGCGGCACGCTCGCACGAGAGCACGAGACTCGCCTCACGCGCGATCCCGGTCCCGGCGATGTCGAACGCAGTGCCGTGATCGACCGAGACGCGCACCACCGGCAAACCCACCGTGATGTTCACACCGTCGTCTCCGTACACCGCCTTGAAGGGCGCGTGGCCCTGGTCGTGGTAGCAGGCGACGACCATCTTCCACTTGCCTTTCACCGCGGCCGGGATGAGCGCGTCGGCCGGGATCGGGCCGTGGGCGTTGATGCCCTTCGTGCGAGCCCGCTCCACGGCGGGCGCGAGCACGTCGGCATCCTCGTCTCCGAAGATCCGGTTCTCCCCCGCGTGCGGATTCAACCCGCAGATGCCGATCGGCTCGTCGGGAGAACCGAGCGCCTCGGCGAAGGCGCCCGCGAGCGCGAAGATGTCGTCGGTGCGCTCGGGCGTGGTGTCGGCGATGGCTTGCTGCAGCGACACGTGAGCGGTGAGGTGGAAGAAGTACAGATCCCCAGCCGAGAGCACGAGGCTGTAGTTGTCGACACCGAACTCATGGGCGAGCAGCTCAGTGTGTCCGGGCCACGTGTGCCCGCCCGCGTGCATCGCGGCCTTGTTCAGCGGAGCGGTGACGATGGCGTCGACGATCCCCTCGCGAGCGAGACGACACGCCTCGACGACGAAGCGGTACGCCGCATCCCCGGCCACCGGGCTGAGCTCGCCCACCACGACCTCGGCGAGGGAGGGGCCGGTCTGCACGACCTCGATGAGCGCCGGATCGTTGGTCGCGTCGCGGACGTCGGCGATCACGCGGACCGCCTGCGGATCGAGACCCGCGTCACGCGCGCCGCGGCGCAGGCTGTCGGCGTCGCCGATGACGACAGGAACGCAGACGTCGCGAAGTTCCGGGTGCCGCAGCAAGGTCTTCGCGGTGATTTCGGGGCCGATTCCGGCGACGTCGCCGAGCGTCAGGGCGAGGACGGGCTTGTGCGAGGAGGTCATGGGCGTTCCTTCGAAGAAGAGGAGGTGAGGGATGCGGGCTGCGCGGCGGTGCCGAGCAGATCGAGCAAGGTGGAGAGGGTGGTCGGGTCGCCGAAGCCCCCCGATTTGGTGACGATCGTCAGGGCATCTGCCGCTCCGCCTGCGATCGCACCGCTGGGACAGCCGCGGAGCACCTGCGCGCCGATCACGACGCGCTGCGCGCGAAGGCGACGGAGGACGGCGGCCGCGCCGTCGCCGCCGACCAGGACGAGCGCCCCGAACGGCCGGCGCGCGAGCGCTTCGGCCACCTCCGACGCGAAGACCTCGACCGCGGCTGCCGCGTCGGCGAGAAGCTCGTCGGGCGCGAGAACGAGGTCGTCATGGGCTCCCAGACGCGAGCGCACGTGCGCAACCTGCGCTCGCGACACCGGATGCAGGGAGCTCACCGCGAAGAGAACGCCCGGCGCCGTGGGCTGAGGTGTCGACGCCGCGCCGACCTGCCACCGCGTGGCGAGTGCGGCCGACAGCCCCCCGGAGCCGACGGCGACGACCGACGCCTCGACCTCCGCGAGCACAGCGGCGATGCCTTCGAGATCCTCGTCGGTCCGGGCGTCGAGGAGCGCGATCGGAACGGCACCGACCTCCTCGACCGAGGCACGTGTTCCCGCCGGTACGAGGACGGACATCGACGCCATCGTGACCGGGGCCACAGGATCGTCCGCCGCCGGCGACAGGTGGACCGGCCGGCCGTCGACGAGGAGCTCCCCGTCGACGACGACGCGTCCGTGCGCCGGGAACGCGGGACACACCGCCGCCGTGGCGGGTGCCCCCGAACGCGACCAGGAGTCGAGCCCCCCCTCGACCTGCGCGGATACCGAGCCGCGCATGGTGGAATCGATTTTGAGGAACAGGCGCTCGGCCCCGGCCGTGCGCAGCGCCGAGACGACGGTCGCTGTGGCCGAGCGAGCGTCGTCGAAGCCCATGTGACGCGTCTCGGCGTCGACGGCGAGCAGCACGGGGCGGTCGTCCGAATCCGTCCCGCTCGCCAGCGCAGCGACATCGAGCACGATCTCGGTGCGCCACCCCGCCTCGGCGAAGCCGACAGCGGCGTCCGCAGCGCCCGTCAGGTCGTCGGCGACGAGCCCGACGGAGCGAGGCGCGGTCTTCACGCGTCCGCCCGCACCCAGGTCGCGGCGAGACGCACGTGTTTGATCGCACGTCGGAAGTAGGTGTAGGCGACGTCGACGCTGCCATCGGGGGCGGGCAGGAGCACCGGGTACGAGAACTCGCGATTCACCCCGTCTCGCGAATTGTTGCTCAGGCAGTACCCGTCGCCCTGCTCGAGATCACCCACGACCCGGAAGGTGCGCCCGCCGTCCGACGAGACGGCGACGCTCAGCGGTGCACGCGGAGCGCCCCAGAACGGCTCTCCTGGAGCCAACCGCGTCTGCGCCGCCGCGGCATCCGTCGACGGCGGCAAGATGACGTCGCGGATACCGCCCTCGTCGATCTCGTCGTAGAGGCTCTCCCGGCGCCCTCGGGCGTCGCGCCGGCTGCTGTGGTTGTAGACCACGATCAGCCGGCCGTCGGCGAGCGTCCGGTGCTGCAAGGACGAATTGTTGTTGGGCAGCTCGGTCGCCTCGGGTACTGTCCACGTCTCGCCGTCGTCGAAGGACTCCGACCAGTGGATGGCGTCCGCCCGGCGGCTGCGGAAGAGCGCGTGGAGAGAGCCGTCGGGCCGCTCGACAATGCTCATGTGCACGCATCCCGTGCTGTCGGGAACCGCGACCTCGCGCCAGTGCACACCGTGGTCGTCCGAGATCATCACGGCGCTGGTGTCGAGCCCGCCGTCCCATGCCGAGCCGGGTCTCGACACGCAGTGGAAGACCGGGAGCAGCCAGCGGCCAGACCGGGTGACCACGAGCGGCTGGCGAATGAATATTCCGCCCTCCTCCGTGGCGGGGAACAGGGTCTCGGCCTCTCCCCACGTGCGAGCGCCGTCGGTCGAGATGCGCCGCCGCACCTCGGCGGTGTCCTGGTTGCCCGCGGACTGCGCGGTGTACAGGAGCCAGACCTCGCCCCCGGGGGCGCTGAACAGCACGGGGTTCTGCTCGGAGCGCGTCGGATCGTCCGAGACCGCGATCGCATCGGTCCACCGGTCAGAACCCGCCGAGAGTCGCGAGAACCAGATGCCGATGTCGCTGACCCCCTCCTGCGTTCCCCCGAACCAGACCAGGCCCAGGTCACCCCCGGGAAGCCGTTCGAGGAAGGCCGCATGGTTCTGTACCGCGGGTGTCGAGAGGTACGCCGCGGCGCGTCCATCCTTGCCTTCGACGGGGTGCAGGCAACCGTCGAGCCACGCCGGATCGAATCGGGCGGGGACATCGGCCTGTCGGTCGTAGCGGGACGGCTCGTCGTTCATCGCGCTGCCTCGCCCTTCGCGGCCGCGAGGTGCGACTGCGCGGCCTGTTCGAGGTGGACGACGTCGGATGCCACGGTGACGAAGCGGAAGCCCTCGCCGACCCGACGGTGGGCGACGGCGCCCGCGGCCGTGTGGATTCCGGGAATGAGATCGTTCGCCTCGCACGCGGCGAGGACGCGGCGAAGGGCCTCATCGAAGGCGGGCTGTACCGATGCATCGGCGGGGGATGTGCCGCCGAGCGCGATGGTGAGGTCTGACGGGCCGACGTACAGCCCATCGAGACCGGGGGTCGCCGCGATCGCCTCGACATTCGCGAGTCCGTCCGGTGTCTCGATCATCGCGAAGACCAGGATGCGCTCGTTCGCCTCCGCGGGGACCGGGCCCACCCGCAGCGCGGACCGCATCGGACCGTACGACCGGATGCCGAGAGGCGGATAGCGCGTCGCAGCGACAGCGGCCGCGGCGTCCTCCGCCGTGTTGACGAGGGGGACGATGACCGCCACCGCTCCCGCGTCGAGGGCGCGGCCGATGTGCGTCGCGTCGTTCGCGGCGACGCGCACGACGCCGGCGGCGCGCGAGGACGCGTCGATCGCGAGGAGGCCGTTGAGCATGCCCTGGTAGCCGAAGAGCCCGTGCTGTGCGTCGAGGGCGACGTAGTCGTACCCGGCGCGCGCGATGCGCTCGGTGCCGGCGGGATTGTCGAGCACGATCCAGTAGCCGAGGGCGGTCTCGCCCGCTCGCAGCTTCCGTGCCAGGTCGTGGGTGGTCATCGTCGTTCCTCCGGGGTCTGCTCAGCGGTTGTAAGCGGGCATGGGCCCGGCCAGGTGGGCACCGACGCGATCGCACGCGGCGATGACGGCTGCCGGCAGCGGGCCGCGAGCGGCGGCAGCGATGTTCGCGCGAAGGTGCGCGACCTTCGAGCCGCCCAGGAGAACAGTGTCGACGTCGGCGGAGCTCAGCAGCCAGCGCAGAGCGAGTTCGCTGAGCGGGATGCCGGCGTCGTCGGCGACGGCGGTGAGCTGACGCACGGCCTCCAGAAGATCGTCGTTCCAGTACCGCTGCGTGTACATCGCCGCGAGCCGGCTGTCACCGAAACGCCCGCTCTCCGGCTTGTGGTCGAGGGAGTGGGCGCCACTCAGCAGGCCACCGCCGAGCGGGTTGTAGACCATCGTGCGCAGTCCGGTCGAGCGGGCGAAATCGGTGTACTCCGCCTCGATCCGTCGGGCGACGAGATTGTAGAGCTGCTGCGCCACGACCGGACGCTGCATCCCGGTGGTATCCGCGATCTGGTGGATCTGCGCGATCTGCCACGCCGCGAAGTTCGAGACACCGTAGGAGGCGATCTTCCCCTCCGCCATGAGATCGGCGACAGTGCCGAGCGTGTCGTCGAGCGGTGAGAGACGGTCGGGCTGGTGCAGGTAGAACAGGTCCACCGCGTCACGACGCAGTCGGCGGAGACTCCCTTCGACGCTTCGACGCAGCGCCCGCGGGGACAGGGGGGAATCGTCGCCCGCGTCGGGATGCGGCATTCCGGCCTTCGTCGCCACGCGCAGCGTCGGCGCCAGGGAGGGAAGCAGCTCGCCGAGCATCACCTCGGTGGCCCCACCGGCGTAACCGTTGGCGGTGTCGATCATCCGGATGCCGGCGTCGGTCGCGACACGGATCATCTCCGCCGCCGTCGCGGCGTCGACCGTGTCGCCGAATGTCATCGACCCGAGGACGAGGCGTGCGGACTCGGTGGGGGTGGCGGTCATCGACGACCTCATCTCGTGCGGGGCGGACAGCGCGGGGGTGCGGATTCACCCTGACAGAAAAGCGCAGAACACGCAACAAGAGAGTTAAATTGCGTGATTTACGCACTCAAATGAGGGATCTCGCTGCCTGTCGCGTCCACCACGATGACGCGAACACCCCGTCTCTCGAACGAGGCGACCTGCGCGTCGGTCGCAGCCTCATCGGTCACGAGCGTCCAGGACGACGGCATCCGCACCCACGCATTGAACGGCGCCGAGCCGAGTTTTGCCGCGTGGGCGAGCACGTAGGTGACGACGGAGGAGCGCACCATCAGCTCCTTCAGCCGGGTCTGCGCGATACTGGCCTCGCAGATCCCCCGCTCCGCCGTCACGCCGTCGCATCCGAGGAAAACGGCATCGAAACTCAATTGCTCGAGCGCCATCTCCGTGATCGGCCCCTCGAACCCCTGTGAGATGTCGCGCAGATGACCCCCGAGGCACACGACCTCGACACCTGTCGCTCCCGAGATCGCCTCGAGAGGGGTCAGGCCGATCGTGGCGACGCGAAGGGGCGAGGTCTCCCGGAGGGCGTAGGCCAGCTCGGCGGTCGTGGTGCCCGCGTCGAGCAGCACACTCTGCCCCACCCGCACCTGCGCCGCCGCCCACAGCCCGATCGCACGCTTGGCGGAATGGGCGTCAGACCGACGGTCGCTGAGCGGCGCTTCCGCATGCGTGGGCAGTGCGATCGCCCCGCCGTACGTGCGGGCCAGCACGCCGCTCTCGGTCAGATGAGCCAGATCACGACGGATGGTCGAGGGCGTCACGCCGAAGGCCCGCGAGAGCTCCTCGACGCTCGCCAGGCCTCCGGACGAGGCCAAGCGACCGATCTCTTCCCGACGAACTACAGCCTTGGACATCCTCGTCCTTTCTCGAGCCCGGAGCCGACCCGCGCGGACCGGTGTCACCAGCATATCGAGCGCAGGAGCAACTTCACGCGCGAAATGCGCACTTGAGAACAGGTGTTGCGCGTAACACGCAGGAGCGAGTAGGTTGCTCCTGGCACTGAGTCGTGCCGCCACGTTCGAAGGAGAACAGATCTGTGAGTGGTCCGAAGCCCAGCGGTTACGAACCGCCGCCGGTGAAACCTCTGGCGCCCCCTCTCCGCGCCCCGCGCTACGAGGATGTGTTTCTGGCATCCGTCCCCCTCGACGACGGAAGCACGATGAACCTGCGGTTCGACGTGTATCAGAACCCCGCGCAGACCGAACCGGGGCCGTGTGTCGTCTACTTCTTCGGCGGCGGATGGATGGACGGCGACTACAAGCAGCGCACGAGCCAGAAGGCCGTGTACATGCGCGATCTCGCCGAGCTGACCGAGCGCGGGCTGACCGTCGTGTCGGCGTCCTACCGACTCGTGCAGCAGGCGGCCTTCCCCGCGTGCGTGCACGATGCGAAGGCACTCATCCGTCACCTCAAGGCGCACGGGCATGAGTACCTCATCGACCCGGCGCGCGTCGGCGTGCTCGGCAACTCGGCCGGCGCCCACCTGTCGGCGATGGTCGCCCTGACCCACGGCGACCCGGAGATCGACGGTCGGGTCGGCGACGACCTCGATCAGGATCCCTCGGTCGCCGCCGCCGTCCTTTACTACGGCCCCAGCGACCTCGTCTCGATGGCGCGTTCGACCGGTGCCCGAGACACCTCCGGCAGCGAGGTCGACGACATCTTCGCCTCCGACGATGTCGGGATGTTCGAGGTAGTGCTCGGCTACGACCGGTCCCGCCACGACGGACGGTCGCTCGAGCGCCTATGGACCGAGGGGGAGGGGCAGGACTACCTCGAGGTGCTCCGACGCTTCAGCCCGATCACACACGTCTCGGGCGCACACCCGCCGATCCTGATCCTTCACGGCGGGAAGGACGCCCTCGTCCCCCTCGCGCACAGCGAAAACCTCTATGACGCCCTGGTCGACGCCGGCGCGGATGCCACCTACCTCACGTACTCGCGCGGTGCCCACGGCCCCTCGCTCGGCCCCGAAGTCGACGCTTTCGCGTACGAGTTCCTGATCTCCCGCCTTTAGGAAGGCCCCTCATGGACGTCACCATCATCCTCATCGTGCTCGGTCTGATGATCGTCGCGATGATCTCCGGCAAGTTCGACCTGGGCTTCCCACCCATCGCGGCCGTGACAGTGCTCGCCGCGCTCAACATCGTCACGATCCCGCAGGCCTTCTCGGGGTTCACCAATCCCTATCTGATCATCACAGCGGCGTTCCTGGTCATCAGCAACGCCTTCTCGAAGACACCCGTCGTCTCCCATATCCAACGCGGCGTGCTGGCGCTACAGCGACGCACGAGCGGCGTCGTGCTGTTCGGCGCGCTGATCCTGGCTGTCATCGTTCTCGCCAACCTCATGCAGCCCGGGCCCGCGGTCCTCCTGACGATCGTGCTGCTGAGCACCCTGCCACCCGCCGGTCCCGTCACCGCGCGCCAAATGCTCCTCCCCCTCGGCGCCCTCTCGAACCTTGCCCAGGGCAAGCTCCCGATCGGGGTCGCGCTGCTGGGAGTGGTCTTCGTCAACGGCTTCCTCGAGACCGCGGGGCTGGACTCCACCGTCGGCATCGAGCACTTCCTGCTGATCGGCCTGGCGCCCATCATCATCGCCATCGTTTACATGCTGCTCACCTATCGGTTCCTCCCCCGCGGCCCGATCGCCGCCGGCGAGGGCGCGGCCGAGGACGAGACCGAGGGCGCACCCCTGTCGACGTTCCACCAGATCGTGATCTACATCGTCTTCCTCGGTGTCATCGCGGCGGTCTTCTTCGCCAGCGCTCTCGGCGACTATCTCGCGGTCATCCCCGTGATCGGCGTCCTCGTCCTGCTGGTCACCAAGGCCATGAGCTCGCAAGCCGTGCGCTCGACCCTGAGCATGAGCATCGTCTTCCTCCTGGCCGGCGTGTTCGGTCTCGCACAGATCATGTCCGACAAGGGCGTGGGCCAGGCGCTGGGAACCGGGCTTCAGGCGCTGATGGGAGATGCCGCGAACGGGTGGACTGTCGTGTTCGTCTTCGCGTTCGCGACGGTGCTCCTGGCCAACCTGACCGGCTCCAACTACGGAACGATGTTCATCATGGCCCCGATCGCCGTCACCACCGCGGCCGCCGTCGGACTCGACCCGCGCGGCATCGCGATCGCCGTGGTGTTCAGCGCCCTGTCGAGCATCATCCTGCCGCTCGACACGGCGATCGGCATCACCTTCGCCAGCGGTCGCTACAAGATGAGCACACTGCTGCTGTGGACCGTGCCGCTCACGGTCGTCTACATCGCCGCGGTGTGCGTGAGCGCGATGGTGGTGTTCCCCACCTGAACTGATCGCGTTCGACGCTATGAGGGCGCCAGCATGAGCTGGCGCCCTCATAGCGTCCATACGCGCGGTTGCGTGGGTGCGCGCCATGGAGGATGTCACCGCCGTTCTTGCTGAACGGCCATGAAGCGACCCGTCCTTAGTCCACTCACCATCATTCCCCGATCGGATCGTCCCACCGGGTGTCGCAGCTCACCCGTCGTAGCCCACCCGTCGTTGCTCGCCCGTCGTTGCTCAATCGCCACGGCTCACCCGTCTTAGTTCACTCGTCGCGAAAGCGGGGTGCCGGAGCCCCAGGACCCCGCTTTCGCGACGAAAGAACTGCCATCGGGGCACGGCTTCTCAGATCTCGTCGCCTGTGCCCGATCAGCGCCCCGCAGTGTCTGGGCCGAGTACGCCGAGATCGAAAGGGCATTCCGCTGGTCGGCGAGCGACAGCATCCGCTCGCTCAGTAGTAGTAGTACGCGCCGGACGTCAGAATCACTACGTAGACGATGGTGATGATCACGCCGAAGGCGAGCGACACGTAGGCGACCACGAGGCCGGCGATCGCGAGCCCGCGGCCGCTCTCGCCGGTGCGGCGGATCTGCCCCAGCGCCATGTGGCCGAACACCACGCCCAGCACGGCGAATACGAACGCGAAGACGAGCGCCAGGATCGCCATCACGTTCGTCGCGCCGGGGGCGACGAATGCGGGGTGCTCGGGCGTGGCCCGATGCGCCGCCGCCCGGTGGCGCTCAGAGATGCGCGACCATGCCAGTGCCAGCGCCACCACTCCGAGCCGGATGGCCACGGTGTCGATCAGCAGCACGACGATGCCGACGAGCGGCGCATCGTTCGTGTACACCCAGTACGCGACCCACCGGGTGCCCAGCGCGAAGATCGCCTGCGCCACGAAGAGAACACCGACGGCGGCGTACCCCGCGCCACGCAGAGGGCGTGCGACCGCCCACGCGAGGAACATCAGCACCACCATCACCACGTGGGGAAGCCCCAAGAGGAACAGCGGGAGCGCGAAGACGCTCGTGAGCAACGCAAGCACCGTCGCCCCGAGCCCTATGAAGATGCCGCCGACCCTGCGCCCCACCGTCGGCGCAGCGACACCCGCAGCGACCGTCACCGCCAGCGGTGGCACGAGAGCCGCCCACGCCCACCATCCGAAGCCCGAGTAGAAGCCGTACGGCACGAACGTCGTGATGACACCCGCCACCGTCGGCACGACCACGACGATGGCGAGCACGGTGAGCCACAGGGCGCGGAACCGCCCTGCCGACTCCGGAGCCTGCATCGGAATGCCGGGCGGGATGGGGCCGGGCGGGATGGGGCCGGGCCCCACCGGCGCGGGCTGCCGGGCCGCGGCGTACGCAGCCGGAAGCCGAGGCACGGGCGGGATCACCGGCGGCGCGGCGGCCACGGGTGCACTCTGCTGCGCCGCCCACGCGGCGAGCGCGGGATACACATTCGGATGCCGGGCGATCTGCGGCGCGAAGTCGGGCTGCGCTCGGGCGATCTGGGCGAGCGCCAGCGGCGGCGTCGACGGATCGTGCAGGTCACGCCACGCCGCTTCGCGACGCTGGTCGGCCGATGTCGGGTCGGTCATGAGAGCTTCCTTCGCTCGATCGTCCAGCCACCGAACGACCGGCGGCTTCGGTCGCGACGATGTGCGCTCCCCCCAAGGACGAGTCACACTATGCCGCACCGCGGCATCCGAGGGCCAGCGCGTCATGGGCGCGGCAACGCCCGGGCCGACGCGGTCACGCCTCTCTTCCGGCGGGCCGACAGGCTCCGCCACTCTGCCCTCCGCCCTACGTGGCGCTCCGGGCGCTCCGGGCGCGAGCGACCGCCGCTTCTTCGCTCACGTCCCTCGTGAGCGTGCCCACCCCCCGCTCACCCCCCCCGCTCACTCGTCACAAAAGCAGGGTTCTCACCCTGAACGACCCGGCGTTTGCGACGAGTGAGCGGGCATGGCGGACACCGCCTCCAGGAGCTGCGTCAGAATTCCGTCCCTGGTCGAAGACGCGCACGGCACGAGCGCGTCGAGAAGCGCCCGGTGTTCATTAGACCGGCCCGGCAACGCCCGGGGCCGACTCTGTCGCGCCTCTCTTCCGGCGGGCCGACAGCCAGGGGATGACGAAAGCCAGAACCAGGGCGACGAGGATGACCCGACACATCCACAGAAACACGGGCGATTGCACCTCGTATGTGCCGGGCAGACCGAGCAGCGCGAGAACGATCTGCGGGGCGGCGAAGCGGCCCGGTAGCGCACCGCTGAGATCGAGGGCGCCCGCGCCGAAGAGGATGAAGGCCGCGAGAGAGAGCAGCACCAACGGCATCATGAGGCGCACATGGGCGCCCTTCTCGCCGCGGATGAGACCGACGATGGCGCCGATGAGGGCCGACACGGGCCACACGATGAAGAACCACAGCAGCGGACCGAACAACACCCCCACCAGGATGAGCAGAGCGTGGATCCCCAGGGTCCCGAGCAGGTTCTCAACAGTGGCGGGGCCGAAGTAGCCCGGGTTCGACGTGATAGGCGGGATGGCGAGAACGAGGATGCCGACGGGAAGGGCGGCGAGGGGCCACCACAGCGATGCGAACCGCACGCGGCGGCCCGTGAGCGACGTGTGCGCGATGAGCTGGATGGTGAGGGCGACGACCACCATGGGAACACCGAACGCCGACACGAACGACGCCGCCCCGTCGTTCGCTGCGGGATCCAAGGCGAGCGACGACACCGCCGAGACGGTCAACCCCGCGACGACGAGCCCGATGACCGGACGCACGATGCTCACGATCGGACGTTCGACACGGGGCACCTCGCCCAGTCCACCGTTCTTCAGCCCACCCACTGTCACTCCTCGCTGAGCCTGTCGACGCGCCGGCTCGATCATCACGCCGGCGTCATCCCGCTTTCGGATGGCACCGACCGCATCCATATCTGTCACCGCGCCCGTTCGCGGCGCAGGCCGTCGAAGACTATCGCGGGCTCGGAGCCCCCGCATGCGCGCCGACCCGCTCCGCGCCCGCGGGGATCCGTGACGGATTCCCGTTCGGCCGGCGTCACCGTTTGCACACCCACCGGAAGAATCGGCTGATGGGACCGCGAGGCGCGTCCTCGCGCCGGTGCCTGTCGATGCGCACGTCGAGCTCCGTGATCTGCGCGTCCCACCTGTCGATGGCGTCGCAATCGCTGCGCTCGAGAATCGAGACCGCCGCGGCGGCGACCGACCCGCGCCACCGCCGCGGCGTGCTGAGCGCAAGGGCGACGAAGAGAACCCCGACCAGCAGAAACGCCAGTCCCCACCAGACCCATCCGGCATCCTGCGTGCGAGCCCAGCCCACGATCTGCACCGCCGTCATCGCGAGCCAGCCGGCCCCGGCGAACACGACGCCCGCCACGCGCACCAGCCAGCCGACCACGCCGCGCCCGAAGTAGCGCGCGCCCTGCACCAGGAAGACGCCGTACCAGCTGCTCGCCACCAGGACGACGACGAGCCAGACGGTCGTCCAGATCGAGTCGGCATCCGAGTTCAGCACGATCATGGCGACGGCAGCGCTTGCGGGCAGGCCCACGATGAGGGCCACCACCCAGGCGGCGAGCGCCCACCACGCCCTGCCGATCGTGACGGCGCGCGCACCGGATGCCGCGCCCACCCGCGCCGACGCTCGCTCCCGGGACGCCAGGATGCGCTCCCTCTGCACCGGCGCGTTGGGAGCCCACGACGCGCCCACCCAGAACGCGAAGTAGCACGTGAGCCCGACGACCGCCACGACGCCCACCGCCTCGCCCACCCGATCCACGCGCACCACCATGGCCGGCACGGCGATGGCCCCGAACGGCACCGCGATCAGCACGCAGAAGACCGCGCCCATCTCGAATCGCCTCTCGGCCGCGGCGTGCTCTATGACGTTCAGCTCACGCCGATCGACGACCGCGTAGGTGATCCGCAGCACCAGCACACTGCTCGCGACCACCGCGAGCAGTGTCGCGGACGCGGTGCGGAACCCGGCACTCACCTCCACGACGACCTGCCACGCCGACGTCGCACCCGCGATCTCGAGCACCACGACGAAGACGACGGCCAACGGCGCGACCGCGAACATCAGGCCGGCGCCCACCGTCGTGACGGCCTGCCTTCCTCGCGTCACGGGGATACCGGGGATGTGCGTGGCAGCGGGCTGAGGCGACATGCCGGCACGCTACCCGGCCTCGCACTCGAGCTGCGTGACATCCGGATGTAGCGCGGGGCGTGCTGGGCGTTGCATCGGGCGCGCGAACCGCGCTGGGCGGGCGCCGCGTCAGGCGTCGCGTCAGGCGTCGCGGCGTCAGGCGTCGCGGGCGGGCGTCGCGTGAAGCGTCGCGCCGCGTCAGGCGGGCGCCGCGTCAGGCGTCGCGGGCGGTGCTGCGGGTCGTTCGAGGCGTTCCGATCGGGAACAGCGGGAGCACAAGTCCCGCGATGCAGATCAACGGCCAGAAGCTGCTCGACGCGATCGCCACCACGATCCCGAGCAGGGCGATCCCGATGGCGAACGACCACACGACCCGCGTGAGCCACAGCGGAACAGCGGTCGCCGACGAGTCACTCATATGAAAAATCCTAACGATCGCCATCCGGAATCGGGCAGACGCACACCTCCTTGACAGGCGTGACGTGGGGCCGCGGAACACCCTGTGGCTTCGCGAGGCCGTGGCCAGCTCAGCCGCCGGAGGGATCCCTCCGATCCGACCCGCGAGGCGCGTGCTCGCGTCGGCGCATACTCCGGCGCACGTCGCGCGACGGGAGACGCCATCCGAGCCGACGATGTCGGAGGTCGATGCGAGACTTATGGCAGGTCGAAAGCAACCGCTCTCGATCCGTTCCATCGCCGAGTGCCCCGGCGAGCAGCGACAACGCACCCGCGTTGCCGCCGACTCAGTGAGGGTGCCATGCGCAGCGACGGGATCATCGGTTTCAGCGACGCCGACCAGGCCACGCTGAGCGAGATCGCGCACGCCGTCGAGCAGGCGGATGCGGCCGTCGCCGCCGCCAAGGCGCAGCTGACGCGTGCGCTCGCCCGCGCCGAGAAGCTCGCCCGCGAGCAGAGCGCGGGGTCACCGCGCCGGGTGCGCGATCACGACATGGCCCAGCGCGCGATCGCCCTCGAACTGGCCGCCCGCCTTCGCGTCTCCGACCGCACCATGCAGCGGCGCATGAACGCCGCCGCCGAACTGGCCGACGACTACCCGCTCACCCTCGATGCGCTCACCGAGGGCCGCATCCACGAGGGGCACGTGCGTCTCATCACCGACACCGGCGCGGTGCTCCCGCCCGAGGCGCGCGCGGCGTTCGAGGCCGAAGCGGTGCGGCGGTGCGAGGCCGACACCCCCGGCCGCGTGCGCGCCGGGCTCGAGATCCTCGCCCAGCGCCTGCATCCGCGCAGCCTCACCGAGCGTCATGCCGAGGCGCGGGAGGGTCGCCGGGTTTTCCTCACTCCTCTCGCCGACGGCATGAGCCAGCTCGGGCTGATCGTGCCCACCATCATCGGCGAGGGCATCTACGACCGCGCCACCCGCATGGCCCGCGCCCTGGCCGACCTCCGCACCCAGGCGGCCGAGCGACTGCGCGAGACCCGCGCCGCCGGCCTGCCCGACAACCCCGACGACATCGCCTACGCCACCGACACCCGCACGATCGACCAGGTGCGCGCCGACGTGCTCGCCGACATGGCCCTCACCGCCCAACCCGGCGCCGATCCCACCCGCAGCGACGACGGGCCCGGCACACTCGGTGCCATCCGCGCGCACGTGCAGGTGGTCGTTCCCGCCCTCACCCTGCTCGGCACCGACGACTCCCCCGCCGACCTCGCCGGCCGCGCACCCATCGACGCCGACACCGCCCGCCGCCTGGCCGGCGGCTCGGCCACCGGCTGGGATCGCCTGCTCACCGACCCCATCACCGGCCAGGTGCTCGCCACCGACCGCCGCGACATCCCTCCGGTCCTGCGCCGCCAGATCACCGCCCGCGACGGGCGGTGTCGCGCACCCGGGTGCCCGGCCCCCGCCATCCGGTGCGAGATCGACCACGTGCGCGACTGGGCCCACGGCGGCCCCACCCACGTCGACAACCTGCAGTGCCTCTGCCAACGGCACCACTCGATGAAGCAGTTCACCGCCTGGAGGGTGCGGATGCTCGAGGGCGGCCTCGTCGAATGGACCTCTCCCCTCGGCGCCACCTACACCGACCAACCCCCACCACCCGCGGTGCATTTCGTCCCCGACGACGAGCAGTCCCCTTACCGCGACGCGATGACCGACGCCCGGGGCGACCCCGACGGTCCGCCACCGTGGGAGAGCTCTGCCCGCACCCCGCTTCTCGCCCGGTAGCTCGCCCTCACCGCCGCGCTTCTTCCCTCGCTCACTCGTCGCCCCGTGCGCACTCGTCGCCCCCGTCGCACTCGTCGCCCCCGTGCTCGCTCGTCGCCCCCGTGCTCGCTCGTCGCCTTGGTCCTCACACGTCGCCTTCGTGCTCACTCATCGCCTTCGTGCTCACTCATCGCTCTCCTTTGCGCACTCATCGCCTTCTGACGCACTCGCCACCGCCCTTGCTCACTCGTGGCCTCCTTGCTCACTCGTCGCAAAAGCGGGGTGCGGAGCCAGAACACCCCGCCATTGCGACGAGCGAACAGAACATCGCGCCATGCATCGCCCCCTCGCGCAGCCATCCCCTGCCCGCTCGCGCCCCTCTGCCCTGCCCGCCTCCGTGCTCACTCGTCGCAAAAGCGGGGTGCGGAACCAGAACACCCCGCCATCGCGACGAATGAACAGAACATCGCGCCACGCAACGCCCCCTCGCGCAACCTGGCCTGCCTGCTCGCGCCCCTCGCGCAACTCTCCCCTGCGCGCTCGTCGCAAAGGCGGGATGCGGGACTGGAACACTCCGCCTTTGCGACGAGCGAACGGGATGACCCCCTGCACGCACCGCACCTGCACGGCACCGCATCCACCACGCGCGCCCACGTCACGCCGGTGCGCGAGGATGGGCGGGTGAGTTCCTATCGGCGTCCGGCGATTGATGCGCCGGTGTTCCGCGACGAGCACGGCGAGGTCATCGACTACGGACGCCGCTGGACCGGGTCGCCGCCGGAGCACACGTACTCGGTCGAGACCCATCCGCAGCGGTTCGCGCCTCTTCACACCGTTGCCGACGCGCTCATCGCGCACCTCCGCGACACCTACGATGTCCACATCGACGAGGGCGTCGAGGTCGCGACGGATCTGCTCCGCCCGCCCTTCAACGCCGTCCTTCGCGCCGTGCGAGTGCGACCGAACGACCCGGCGTGCGCACCGCTCACGTTCATCTTCACGGACTACCCGGGCCTCCATCTGCACGCCGGGCTCCTGACCGATTTCCTGTACCCCGTGTGCGGATGCGACGCGTGCGACTCGACGTGGGAAGCCGAGGCCGACGGCCTCGAGCGGCACGTGCTCGCCATCGTCGCGGGCGACTACCGCGAGAGCATCGAGCGCACGCCGGAGCCTTGGGTGACCTTCAGCCTCACCTACCCCGACGACATCGGGACCTCCCCCGCCGGCACCGGACACGGCGGACGATCTCGCGCGGACGACATTCCGGCGGCGCGGGTGAGCGAGGCGGAACCACGCCTCCGCAGCATCCCCGCCGGGTGGGCCCCATGGCCTCGCGCCGCATGCCCCGGCGCCGCGTCGCCCTCTGCCCCGCGCGACTGAGACCCTCGCCCGCCGCACACACGACCCAGCTCACTCGTCGCAAACGTGCGGTGCCGCGCGCGCCCACCGCGCCTTCGCGACGAATGAACAGCGCCCGCGCACAGCGCCGCGTACGGCGCCCGCGCGCCCACCGCCACCGCCCACTCGTCGCAAAAGCTGCAAGCCGGGAGCGGGGACCCTGCATAAGCGACGAGTGAACAGGGTGGGAGCCGCGGCCCGCTCGCGATGCCGTGTCCGGAGTTGTCCGGATGCGGCGGATGCGGCCCCGAACGGCGATGTCGCCGTGGCGCCGACTCCTAGCGTCGGATGTGTGAGCCATCTCGACCCGACCCCCGCCGCACCCGCCCGACGCGGCCGCCGCACCCTCATCCTGAGCATCGTCGCCGCGACCATCGTCGCCGCCGTCATCGTCGTCCTCGCGGTGGTGTGGATCGGCGGGCAACGCCCGGGGAACTCGTCCATTCCCGTCGGAGTATCTATCGACGGCGACGCCGTGGCGGTGAACACCGCACCCCTCGACGAGGCCCAGCTGGAGGCGCTCACCGACCTCTCCCCCGCCGGCTACGTGGCGATGCAGCCCTTCGTGGTCGCCAACCACGAGGTGCGCGACGGCGCCGTCAGCTTCGATCTGCTGCTGCCTCTCGACCTTCCCGACGGCGCCTTCGCGACGTTCGCGTACCTCGACACAACGATCGGGCAGTGGACCCCGGTCGCGACCCGCGTCGAGGCCGACCAGCGCACCCTGGTCGCCGCGCCGCCCGCATCGGCGAGCGCGGCGTTCTACCCCGCCGACCAGGTGTGGACCGTCGTCATCGGGGGCGTCGGCGACGCCGTCGACGCCGTGGTGGACGGCATCGACGAGGCCGGAGCTGCGATCACCGACATCGCGGATGCCGCCGGCGAGCACTGGGACCGCGTCATCGCCGACTGGGGCGAGGACTTCGCGCTCGGCTCGCAGTGGTTCATGCGCGTGCAGCGCGACCTGCTGGGCACCGGCGCCGACACCCCCGCCTGCGAGCCCGACGCCGACGGCGCCGTGCCGTGGGTCGCCGACACCTTCACCTCCGACAACGCCATGATCGAGGGCCTCGGTATCGAGGGCGGAAACGCCGCCGTCCTCATCTGCGTCGGCCCCGACCCGGTCGACCCCTCGCTCCTGCAGGTGCGGGCATCCGCCAACCGTTCCTACGGCTTCCCGGTGCGCGTCGCGGACGGCATCGTCCCCGCATCCGCCGGCATGGATGCCCTCGAGCCCTCCACCTCGACGCTCATCGGCGCCGCCTACAGCGCGATCGCCAGCGGCGTCGACCTGCTCCTGAACCCCGGTGCGTTCATCCTGCCCGGGCAGACCTACTCGCTGAGCGTCGACGAGGCCACCGTGCGCGCGTCGCACCAGCAGACCTCGACCGACCGCATCGTCGAGTATCCGCTGCCCGCCTTCCCCCAGGTGCTGCTCTCCGGCTTCCTCGGCGCGGCGCTCGAGGAGCTCGACCCCGAGGACTTCTTCGCTGGCGCGATGGGGGTCTTCTTCCTCGCACGCGACTGCGATGTCACGCAGTGGTCCGCCGGCACCGCGTGGTCCGAGCTCGCGGGCAGCATCTCGACCTGCCTCGAAGCGCTCGACTCCGACGCGTTGCAGAACGCCGCATCGGATGTGGCGCGCTCCGTCGCGGAAGACGCCGACGATGCCGCATCCGCCGACGCCGCAGCGGCCTTCGTCTCGGGCGGTGCCGAGAAGGCCCGCCGGCTGATCGGGAAGCTCACGTGGCTGGCGCTGTTCTCGGCCGCGCAGACCGTCTCCGACCACATCAACGACGTCGGCATCGAAGAGCTCACCGAGCGGCCCGCCTGGTTCGTCGACGCCACCGTCACCGCCGCGCCCGACGATCGCTGGGAGGATGCGGCCGGCACCTGGTGCGGTATCGTCGCCCCCTGCTTCGAGCTCGTGCTCGGCACCACGCAGACGGAGTGGGGCACCAGCACCGTCGCGTACGACCGCATGATGGGCGACTGCTTCGCCGGATCCTCGACCGAGGACCCCGGCTCGGGCGCCAGCATCGTGTACTGCCCGGCCGGAGCGGCGACGCCCAGCGACGTCCCCGGACTCGAGCCCGGCCTCCCGCCCGGCGACGACGACCCGGCGTTCGATCGCCTCTTCATCTACCAGGGCTACGGCGCGATCGCCTGGTTCCGCAGCACCGACCTCGACGCAGTGAAGGCCTCCTGATGCTCTCGTCCCCCGCCACCGCCCGCACCGCCCTGATCAGCGCCGCCCTGATCGCGACGCTCGCACTCGCCTCCTGCGCCGCGGGCCCCGCCGGCCCCGCCGCCGACACAGGTGCCGAAGCGCCCCACGCCATCGCCGCGACGCCCGCGCCGAGTTCCTCGCCGTCGCCGACCGCGGCCGCCGCGACGTGGCCGCTGCCCGCCAGCTGGACCACCGACATCCCGCCGCTCACCGGCCTCACGGTGCTCTGGACCTCGGTCGCGATCGGCGTCGACGGCATGCTGCGGGAGGTGACGTTCGTCGTCGAGGGCGTGCACGACGCCGAGGTCGATGGGTGGATCGCGACTCTGCCCGATGTCCCCGCCACGACCCACGCGGACTACTCGACGATCACCGGCGATACAGAGATCCGCCTCAGCTCCGGCTCCCCCGTGAGCCAGACAGCCGGCGATCTGCCGGCAGGATGGCGCGAGACGCTGCCGCTGGGTCCGGCCGACATGGTCTACGCGTTCGCCGGCGTCGAGTACGAGGTGCTGACCGACGGTTCCACGCCGAACCCTCCGAGCATCAATCTCACGCTGGATTCCCGCAACCGGGTGACGGCGTACCGCGCGTGGCTCGAGGCGCAGCCCTCGTGGACGGTGACGTTCGCCGACGACAACTGGTTCAACGCCGAGAACGCCGACTTCGCCGTGAGCGGCATGACCTCCACCGATGGCACCGACGAGCTGACCATCACCCCGCTCCGGTGGGATCTGCCCGGTCTCGACGCGCTGCGCCCGTAGCGTCAGACGTGCGCGGGATGCGGCGGGGCATCCCGCGGCACCTCGCGCGGCGGGCGACGGAAGAGCACGGGTCGCGACCGGCCGAGCGGCGCCCGGCGGTCGAGCCACGCGACGAGCGCGGGCGCGGCGGCCAGGGCGATGAACCCCGTGATGAGCTTGTCGAGCACGGAGGTGACGATGTTCGACGAGAACAGGGCCACCCCCAGTCCCCCGCCGACGGTGAGCAGCCGCTCGATCATCGACTCGCTGGCCGGATGCGTCGTGAGGCCGTGGTGGAAGATGAGCGTCATCGGCACCGAGACGGCCGTGCAGCTGACCGCGACGATCATGTTGAGCGCGAGGAAGCGCACCGGCGAGCGCCCGAGGCCCCACCGGCGCACGCCGTAGGCCCAGATGAGCGCTCCCACGACGTTAACGAGGGCGTACGGCATCCCCACGAAGGACTGCTCGATCAGCGCTCCGGCCGCGTGGGTGCCGACCGCGACGGCGACGCCGAACCACGGTCCGAGGGCGATCGCCGCAACAGCCGTGCCGATCATGTCGAGGTAGAGCGGCAGGCCGAGAAGCAGGATGGTGCGCCCGCCCACGAGGTTCACCGCGACGCACAGCAGCACGATCAGTGCGGCGAGCCCCATCCGCGCCGTCAGGGGGAGCGACGGTGCCGGCGCAGGCAGGATCAACGGCACGGGCTGTTCGGATGCGGGGGCCGCGACCGTCCGCGCCCGAAGGCAGCGCTGCCGCCACCGCTCGGTCTCGGCCTCATCCGCGCCGAGCGCGCGCACGATCTCGGCCACCAGCGCGGGATTGAGGCGCGTGCGCCCCGGCCGGAACGCGTCGTAGACGGTGGAGCGTGCGATGCGGGATGCGGCAGCCGTCGCCCCGCGGGCCTCGCGGTCACGCGCGATGCGGGCAGCGATCTCGCCGTACGACACGTCTCCCGCGTCGAGCCGCAGTCGCTGCAGGTCGCCGACGATGCTCTCGTCCCCCACCATCGCTTCGCCTCCTCAGATGCCCGCTCACATCATGCCGCACAATGCGCCCCGGTCGTCGGGGCCGACCGGGGCGCACGGCACGAGCCTTCGCGGGGATCTGTGCAGCCCCATCCTGAGCGGGCGCGGCAGCCGTCGAACGGCGAAGGGGCCGGATTTCACTCGCTATCTCACCCGCGCTCAGCGCAGGACGCGAGCGCGCGGGCTACCGCGTCAGCAACGCCGCGGCGACCACCGCGACGACGCCGAGCGCGAGCAACGAGACGCCCACATAGAGCGACCAGTGGGGACGCTGCGAGAGCTGGCGACGGATCTTCCGACGGTGACGTTCGCGGGCGCGCGCCTTGGCCCGATCCTCGGATGTGGTCGACTTTCGCGATTCGACGCTCGATCGGTACTGCGAACGGGTGGGACTCGTATCCATGGTGTCCCCCAAGGACAAAACGGGTGATTGGCGCAACGTAACGAGCCGGATGCCGAGCAGACTACCGACCCTTGATTGCGCGCCGGTTGCAGGCACGTAATGTTTCGCCGACGCGCAGGTCGACCGCACCATCGGGGCCAGGAGGAGCGTCCCACACACCGCGAGGACGCGAGGGGCATCGTAACCACTCAAATCAACGGTTGTCTGTCCCCACAACGGCGGACATCTGTGCTTACATTCATGAGGACGCCTGCTCCCCGCGAAGGCTCGGGCGTCTACCCGAGCGAGACGAGGCCCAGCCTCCACCGCTTCTGCCCCCTTCCTGCTGTGCTGCAGGAAGGGGGCACATCTCTGTCGCGACGCGACGCGATCGATTACGGCGTGCGGTAGTTCTGCAGTGCGTCGTCGCGCACCCAGGCGCCGTCCTCCACCCGCTCGGCCGAGCCGGTGAACTCGGCGTCGCTGATCAGCAGATAGCGGTTGCCCTCAGGGGTGTCGTTCCACGTCGTGTCGACCGCCCACCACGACCCGTCGATCAGCACCTTGTTCCACGCGTGGCGCCCGGCCGAGAACACGTCACCCGTCACGTAGACGGTCTCGACACCCGCCGCGTTCATCAGGGTCGCGTAGGCGAAGGAGTAGCCGGCGCACACCGCGGTGCCCTGCTCGAGGGCACCGTCGGCACGCCAGGCGTGCTCGAAGCCGTCGATCGAGCCGGTGGCGTCACGACTGGCGAGAGCCGTGTAGTCGTACTCCACGTTCGCCGTCACCCAGTCGTTGATCGCGACCGCCTTGTCGCGGGCGGACATGCCCTCGGTGACCACCGACGCGAGGATTCCGTCGACGGACGCCTTGATCGATTGCTGGATGCGGGTGCGTTCCGCCTCATCCATGTCGTACTCGAGCCAGAGCACCGTGCTGTCGGCCGACTCGCGCGTGCCGTAGGAGCCCACACCCACGACGTAGGCGTTCTGCGACTGCGCCTCCTCGAGCGCGTCGTAGAGCGACTGGGCGCCCGCCGCCCGCGCGAACGCGGTCACGTCGACGAAGCGGGTACCGGCGATCATGTGACCGGCGAGGAAGCGCACGTAGTCGTCCGACCCGTACACGGAGTAGGCGACATCCGCCGGCTCGGTCGCGGGGGTGCTGTCGATCGTCACCTCTTCGAGCGACTTGCTGATGACGGTCGAGCCGCCGGTGGTCGGCACAGCGGCCGCGGCCCGCGCGTTGTAGTCCGCCCGGAACGCCTCGGTGTCGAAGGCGGGATCGGCGCCGGACCACTCCACACGATGGGTCAGTTGCGTGCCGACACCCTGGAACGACACCGTCAGCAGACGGTTGCCGGTCCACTCGATCCCGCCCTCGGGGATGACCGCCTGCGTCTGGCGCGTCAGGCCGTCGAGGCTCGTGAAGGCGAATCGCGGGGGCACCGCGCGCAACTCCTGCTCGTCGAACACGAGCGTCTCACCGCCCATGGCGTACTCCGCGACCTCGTACGGCAGCGCCTGGGTGACCTCGTCGGCGTCGGCGGTCGCGACCCGTGAATACCGGTCGCCGTCGTTGGCGATGACGCCCCAGCGGTACGCGCTGGTCTCGTAGGACCAGCTGTCCTCCTGCGCACCCAGCGCGCTGATCTCATCCGCGCTCTCCCCGCTGAACGACACGAGGTTCACGTTCTGCTTGTCGCCGAGCGCGCTGGTCTCGAAATCGTCCTCGCTCGACCACGTGGTCTCGGAGGTCGTACCGAGCACGGAGTACAGCCGCCCCGACGAGTTGTCGCTCACCTGCGCGAAGCTGCCCACCACGATGTACTCGGTCGCGCCCTCCACCGGCGCCCAGCTGAGCTCCAGCGCCCCGGACTCGGCGTCCGCCGACACCTGGACGGAGGGCTCGGTGAACCCGGTGCCCTCGGTCGTGACCTTGGTCACGACCGGCGTCTCGAGCGGCTCGCCGTGCTCGTCGACGTGCCGCACGAAGTAGTACTCGGGCTCGAGGCCCCAGCTCTGCCAGTCGGCGCTCGGCGACATGAGGGCCACGGGCTCCGAGCGCCCCGGCACCGTCTCCTCGCGCGACTCGTTCGGGCGGATGCTGAGGTCGGCGCCGGGATCCGACTGGAACACCGACACACTGGCCCGCTCCGTCAGCGCCGGGTCGAGGAACAGCTCGAACGCCCAGTCGCTGCGCAGGCTCTTGCCGCTGCGGGCGTCGAAGTCGTACTTCGCCGGGAACGTGAGCGACGATCGCGTCGACACGTTCAGCAGCGGCTCGGTCATCGCGTAGCCCCGGTCCGCCACCGGCTCGGCGTCGGTGGGCAGCGCGAACTGCCGGTCGAGGCCGAGGAAGCCGCGGATCGCGACGACCGAGAACGTGAGCACCAGCGCCACGACCAGCGCGACCGCCACCCCGACGATGATGCCGATCTTCTTGCCGCGGCCCTTCTTCGGGGTCGCGATCTCCGGCTCCGCCGCCGGCGCCGTCGCCGGCTCCGCGGCCGGAACGGGCGCCGCAGCCGGCGAAGCCGCGTGCACGTGCTCGGTCCACTGCGCGCCATCCCACCAGCGCTGCCCCGGCGCTCCGGACGGATCGGGGTACCAGCCGGCTTCTGCCATGGGATCGCTCGCCTTCACTCACGGTGCAGGCAGATCGTCCACCGCCCCCACACGGATCGAACTTCGACCGTAACAGCGGGCTCCGGCTGCGAATCGGTTATGCACAGCTCGCCGGGCACGTAGAACTACCCATCCGACACCGCGACATCTCAGCAGATCCCTAGCCTTCCCTCGTGACCTCTCGCATGATCGCGGCCGTGACCGCCGCCTCCCTCATGGCTCTGGGCGCCGTCGCCCTGCCGACCGCCGCCCACGCCGCTCCGGCCGACACGAGCTGCCGCACCATCCCGGTCGACGCCGACCCCTTCCTGAAGTCCGATGCGGCGCGCGACGAGTTCGGCGTCGACGGCACGGGCGTGAAGGTCGGCATCATCTCCGACTCGTACAACGTCAACACCCCGGCCACCCCGAACAACCCCAAGAGTCTGGCCCTCACGAGCGCCGACGAGAACGTCGCCGACGGACTGCTGCCCGGTGCCGGGAACCCGTGCGGCTACACCCAGGAGGTCACCGTCCTGCGCGAGTTGGTCGCCGCGAAGGACGAGAAGGTGGCGATCGGCACCGACGAGGGCCGCGCCATGGCGCAGATGGTGCACGGCATCGCCCCGGGCGCCGAGCTGTACTTCGCCTCGGCGGGCGTCGGTGTGCTCGACACGTCGGGCGCCATCCAGCTGCTCATCGACGCCGGCGTCGACATCATCGTCGACGACGTGATCGGCTTCGACGAGCCGTGGTTCCAGCAGTCCGCCGCGGGCACCATGATCGAGCACGCCACCGCGCTCGGCATCACCTACTTCACCGCCGCCGGCAACAACAACGCGTACGCGCTACGCCCGACTGCCGGCCAGTCGTACTCCCCCGTGTCGGGATGGCGTACCTCGGCGTACCGCCCCACGGCGTGCGAGCCGACGGTCGAGGCCAGCATCCTGGCGGCCTACCCCGGACGCACGGTCGACTGCATGGACTTCGATCGCGACCCGTCCACCACCGACGCCGTCTCGACCTACGAGACCCTGCCGATCGAGATGGAAGCGATTCCCGGCACGGCCGACACGGTGCTGCCGCTGGCATTCCAGTGGGGTGAGCCGTGGGGCGGCGCCAAGGCCTCGTTCGGCATCACCACGACGACCAACCTGGGGACGACGGTGTTCACCTCCGAGAACAGCCCGACGGTTCCCGAGCCGGCTTCCGGCGTGCCGTACTTCGATGCATACGCCGAGTTCGACACGACCGGTCACGACACGTCGAACCTCGACACCGACCTCGTCGAGCTCGAGGTCAGCATCTTCCGCTTCACCGACGGCGCCCCCGAGACCCTCATCGAGCCGCCCATCGGCTTCATCTCGACCATCGACGGATTGCAGTGGGCCGTCTCGGCCGAGTACTGGCGCTCCGAGGGCCCGGATGTGGTCGGCGCCACGGTCTCGGGGCACAACGGCGCCCCGGCAGCCCTCACGGTCGCCGCCGCCGGCGTCGAACTCGACGGAGCGATCGAGGCCTTCAGCTCGGTCGGCCCGGTGACCTACTTCTTCACGCCGCAGAACGACACCTTCACGGCGGAACGCCTCGCCGAGCCCATCACGCACGCCAAGCCCAACATCCTCTCGATCGACGGCGCCCGCCAGAACGCGCTGGCGAGTGACGCCGAGACCGCCGTGGGGATCTACCGGTTCGAGGGCACCTCGGCGGCATCGCCCAACGCCGCCGGCGTCGCGGCGCTCGCGCTGCAGATGAACCCCGCGCTCACGCCGGCCGACGTGCGCCGGCTGATCACCGAGACCGCCACACCCGTCGCGTCGCCGTACCCGGTGATCCCGGCGGCGGATGTGGTCGGCGCCGGCCTCATCGACGCACGGGCCCTCGTCGCCGCGGTCGAAGCCGCCCTGCCCGTGCCGCCCACGCCCAGCGACCGCCCGGTGCTGGCCGCCACGGGTGGCACCGAGCCCACCGGTGTGCTCGCCCTCGGTGCGCTCACGCTGCTGCTGGGCGCCGGAGCCGTGGCGCTGCGCCGCCGCACCGTGCGACAGAGCTGAGGGAGCCCGCTCGGGCATCCCTCAGCCGCTCGCCGTACGCTGGGCGCACGCGCCACCGCGCGACACCCACTCGGAGGGCGAACGGATGCACGCACGCACCTCCGCGCGCCGGCGCCGGCCCCGCAGCCGGTCCCGGCGTCGGCCGCGCCGGGGGCCGCGCCGCTCGCTGCTCGCCGCGGTGATCATCGCGCCGATCCTGACGATCGTGGCCCTGGTGCTTCTCGGCGGCTACGCCCTCGCCGCCTTCAGCGACGCGTTCGACGAGGCCCTCACCCCGGCGCTCGTGCCGGATGCGGCGCACCCGCCCGCCGAGGCGGCGCCGAACATCGCCGGGTACGGCGCCGAGCAGTTGGGCAACGCCTGCACGATCCTCGCCGCCGGGCGCGACCTCGGCTTCGACGAGCGCGATCAGACGATCGCCGTCATGACGGCGATGGGCGAGTCTTCGCTGCGCAACATCGACTACGGCGACTGGGAGACGAGTGGCGTGACGAACCCGGACGGGTCGCGCACCACCTCGATCGGCCTCTTCCAGCAGCAGGACAGCTGGGGGTCGCGCGAAGCGCGCCTCGACCCGTACACCGCCGCATCCATCTTCTACGGGGCGATGGCGGACCGCGTGCCCGACCGGGCGTCGATGGAACCGACGATCGTCGCGCACGACACCCAGATCAACGCCGACCCGTACCACTACGCCCGGTACTGGGACCGGGCCGTGCGCGTCGTCGCCGCGCTCGCGGGCACTCCGATCGGCACCGACCGCACCGACGGCATCACGCTCTGCCCCGCGTCCTGATCCTCCGCCCGCGGGAGACGAGCGTCTGGACGATCAGCACCACGAGGAGCAGCACCGAGAACAGCGGCAGCGTGACCGCGCCGAGCGCCAGCAGCGTGCCGACCGGGTAGTCGACGTTGCCGCCCCGACCGAGTCCCACGGAGCCGGCGCCGAAGCTGTCGCCCGCCAGGAGGAACTGCCCCTCATAGGCGTCCATCGCCGACACGCACACGATCTCGACCTCACCCGGCGCCGCGGGGACCGCGCGCAGCACCTGCCGGAATCCGTCGCGCGGCGTCATCCACCAGAGCACGTCGTCCCAGTCGGGGGTCGCGCCCGCGAACAGGGGCACGTCGTGACCTGCCGCGTCCGTGCCGGTGCACTCGGCGAGGCCGAGGAGGGCTGCCGGCCCCGACGCCCACACGCCGACGCTCTCGCCCGCCGCGGCATCGACCACCGAGATCTCGCCGAGCGGCACCGGCGCGGCATCCGCCACCGAGGACGCCACGGGCAGCACCCACAGCATCCAGATCAGCGCTGCGCCTCCGACGCAGGCCCCGAGCAGCACCCACAGCATGATCCGACGGTCGCGCAGCGTCGGGCCCGTCGATGCGGCGGAAGGACGAGCGGCATCGGGCACGCGTCGAGCTTACGAGCCGGTCGGGCACCCTCGTACACTTCACGGGTGACGAGCCGCACCACCCGACGCCCGCCCTCCGACGGCCCGCGCGCCCCGCGTCTGCACCCGATCGCCGAGGTGACCCGCGAAGCGCTCGACCCCGCCGATGTGCTCACGCACACCAACCTCGAACTCGTCGAGCTGACGGGAGATCTGACCGGCGTCGACCTGACCGGCGTCGGGCTCGGCGAGTCGCGGCTCGTCGACATCACGGCGCGCGAGCTCACCCTCGGCGCGACGTCCTTCGTCGACACCGTGATCGAACGCCTGGACGTGCCCGCGCTGACCGGCCCCTCGGGCGCGCTTCGCGACGTCACCCTCACCGACTCGCGCATCGGCTCGGCCGACCTCTCCAACGCCACGTGGCGATCGGTGCATCTCGTGGGCTGCCGGCTCGGCTACGTCAACCTCCACGGGTCGCGCCTGACCGACGTGCTGTTCACCGACTGCACGATCGACGAGCTCGACCTCACCGCCGCCGTCGCCGAGCGCGTCGCCTTCGCCGGCACGAGCCTGCGGGCCCTCACCGTGCAGCAGGCGCGACTGACCGACGTCGATCTGCGCTCCCTCGACCCCGGCCGCATCGACGGCATCGAGGGCCTCCGCGGGGCGACGCTGAACAGCCGTCAGCTGGATGCCGTCGCCCCGGCCCTCGCGCGGGCCCTCGGCATCCACATCGTCGACGCGTGAACGATTCGTTCGCATGGATGTGACGTCCATGTGCTATCAATGACATCTGAGCGCGCGCTCCCCGCGAAGGCCCGTGCGCTCATCACCCGAGCTGGGGGGCGCTTCGCCTCGATCAGCCGCGAAGGCCCCTCCCCGGAGGGGCCTTCGTCATTCCTGCGGCGGGCCGGCGGCGACGAAGAAGCCCGAGGCTTCCAAACGGTCGAGCGCGTCCTGCTTGCCGGCCACGCCGATCTTCGCGTAGAGCCGACGCAGCTGCGTCTTCACGGTGTTCGTCGACACCGTGAAGGCTGTCGCGATCCCGGCGACCGTCGCGTGATCACGGAGCGCCCACGCCACCGCATGCTCGCGTCGGGTCAGCGGCGGCATGGCGGGCGCTGCCTCCGGCAGCTGCGGCAGACGCCTCCACCGGGAAGCGAGTGTACGCGCGGTGTCGGCGAGATGCGGCCGATCGTCGGCGCACCTCTCGAGCAGGTCGCAGAGCTCCTCCGAGGCGACGCCCACCGGCGCCAGCACCGTGCCCTCGCCGACCTGCTGGGCGATCGCCACCGCCTCGTCGACGGCGAGGGACGCGGCCTGCGCGTCGCCGAGGCGGGTGTGCGCCACGGCACGCACCAGGAGCATCCCGGGGAACGTCCTGCGGCTGTGCCGTGGCCCCGACCGCAGGCAGGCCTCGGTGGCGCGCAGCGCAGCGCGAGGTTCGCCGAGGCCCAGATGCGCCACCGCCCGCGCGCCCTCCACGCACACCACGTGGTGCGCCGTCGAGGACTCCCCCTGCCACAGCGCCAGCGCCCGCCACGACTCTCCGCGCACGATGTGCGCGGCCGAGACCCATTCGCCGGCCAGCTGTCGCAGCAGCACCGGGAGCGAGTCGGACTCGATGCCGTTCATAAGTGCGCCGTCACCGAGTGCCTGCTCCGGGGCACCGGACAGCACTCCCGCCGCGGACGCCGCGATCCCCGCCATGACCCGCGCCCACGGGATCGGAGTGCGAGCGAGCGTCGCCGTGTTCGCCCGCAGTCGCAGGACATCCGACCTGGCCACCGCCACCACCATCTCGGCGCACAACGCGGCGGGCGTCGGCAGCCCCGGTGCGTCGGCCACCGCCTGCCGCGCGATCCGGCCCGCCTCGCCATACCGGCCCTCCAGGGCCAGAACGACCGCCCGGAGGCCGGCCGCGCGCTCCTGCGCGCCGAGGTGCCCGGCTGCCGCATCCGAGGCGCGTCGAGACGCATCGACGGCGACTCCCAGATCGCCCCCGAGCACCGCCACCTCGGCGATCGCGGCCCAGAACGCCGACGCGTCCGCGGGTGTCACCCCGAACAGACCGTCGGCCACGCGCGACGTCTCGGCCGCCGCGAGCTCCGCCGCCGCACCGAAGGCACCCGCCCGCACCCGGGCCAGCACCATGCCCGTGGCGAGCACGGTCCGCGCACCGACATCGAGCCCGGTGAGCACCGACGCACCCGCCCCCGCCAGCGCGGCCAGCTGCGCGCCCACGTCGTGCCCCCGCGGCGATGCCACCTCCGCCACGACGACGAGCGCGGCCTCGATCAGTCGTTCTGTGGGCGCCCCCGCGCGCCCCGCACCCGCACCCGCACCCGCATCCTGCATCGCGTACACCCGTCCCCCGTTCCGCCGGGGTCGGACGACCTCGACACCACTGAGACGGGGCACGGCCCGAATCGTGACGCGGATCCCGGAGATTTCTTCCGCGCGCCGCGTCACGAAACCGCGCGGCGCTCATCTCCCAGGTATGCGTGTCACTCCTGCTCCCCGCGTCCCGCTCGCTTCCAGAGGCGTCGAACTCGACTTCCGATCGCGCCGCCGGGTCGTGCTGCGCCGACTGCGCCGCGGCCCTCACCGCGCGCTGCCGGCCACCCGCATCCTGATCCGGGGTGCGGACGTGACGATCCACGGCTCCACCGCTGCGACATCGTGGCGCCGCGGTGAGGTGCGATTCGCGGCGCCGCCGACCGCCGACTGGCCGTGGTGGGAGGGGCCGCGGCAGTGCCTCTTCGTGACCGTCGGCGACGACGCGACGCTCATCGTCGACTGCGACCGGTTCGCGCCCGACGTCTTCCGCGCCCTCGTGCGGCACCTCCGCAACTTCGAGGCCATCGGAGACGCTGCGCCCGCCGAGATGGCCGGCGCGACAGCCCGTCTCGTACACTGATGGCGCACGTCGATCCACCGCTCAGACCCGAACCGAGCACCCGCATGACCCTCACCACGTCCTCCGACGACGCCCTCGTGGAGCGCGTCCGCGAGACCGACGCGGCCGCCTACGGCGAGCTCTGGCTCCGCCACTCCGCTGCCGCGCACGCGGTGGCGCGCGCGTACTCGTCGCTCGACTCCGACGACCTCGTCGCGGAGGCGTTCGCACGCATCCTCGCCGCCATCGCCCGCGGCGCAGGTCCGCAGATGGGGTTCCGCCCCTACCTGCTCACATCCGTGCGCAATGTCGCCGCCGAATGGGGCGCGCGCGAGCAGCGCGCCGATGCCGCCGACCTCGAAGACGCCGAACACGCATCCGCCCCCGCCGCCGAACACGAGGCTCTGTCGGCGCTCGAGAACTCGGCGGCAGCAGTCGCGTTCCGCTCCCTGCCCACGCGCTGGCAGGAAGCCCTGTGGTTCAGCGAGGTCGATGGACTCAAGCCGCGCCAGTTCGCGCCTCTTCTCGGTCTCGCCCCCAACGCAGCCTCCGCTCTCGTCGTGCGCGCCCGACGGGGATTCCGCGACGCATGGATCGGCACCCAACTGCGCACCGCGGGCTCGGACGAGTGCCGCACGACGATCGGTCTCCTCGGCTCGCACACGCGCGGCGCCCTCTCACGACGCGACGCGCGCACCGTCGACGCGCATCTCGACACCTGCGACGGATGCGCGATCGCCTGGGCCGAGGCCCGCGATGTGGCATCGCGGCTCGCACTCGTCCTGCTGCCGATCGTGGTGGGCGTCCCCGCCACGGCGGCGTACGCGGCCTGGACGCAGTCGGCGGGCAGCCAGGCGGTGTCTGTGGCGATCGCCGCGGGTACGGAAGCGGCCCCCGCATCCTCGGCATCCCGGTTCACGCGTCTGCGATCCCGCCGCGTGACGACGGCCGCGGCCGTCGCCGCTGTGGTCGCCGTCGCCGGGATCATCGGCGTCGCGGCGGCGCAATCCGGCTCGGGCCCGCAGGAGGCGGCGGTCGAGTCGGTTCTCGCCGCCCCGCCGACGCTCGACGATCCGGCACCCTCCGCCGCCGAACCCGAGCTCGTGCCCGACATCACGATCGTCGCGGAGCCCGCGCCGACGCCCACTCCGAGACCGACGCCGACGCCGACGCAGACACCGACGCCGCCCGAGGCCGCCCCCGCGCTGGCGCCAGACCCCGCGCCGACCTCCTCGCCCCTGCCGACGTCCGCACCCTCGCCGACGCCAACACCCGAACCCACACCCGCTCCCGCGCGCCCGGCGGCGCCGACCATGACGGCCGACCTCAGCGCCGGCCCGACGGTGTACCCACTGCTCGCGGGGTCGGACGCCGTCCCCGCAGCCGCCATCGAGGTGCTCGACGGCGACGGCACCGTGTGGGGCCGCACCGCGGCCGACGACGCCGGCGCATGGCAGGTGTCCGACCTGTCGGGCGGGGCCTGCACGACGGATGCGGCCGCGTACCTGCCCGCCGGCGACCACACGCTCGCCGTGCGTCAGATCGTCGAGGGCGTCGCGTCGGAACTCGGAACACCCACGGCGGTCACGGTCGCCGCTCCCCCCTCGATCACCGCTCCCGCGGACGGCGCCGAGGTGGCCGGCACCGGCTTCATCCTCACCATCACGGGCGAGCCCGGCGCATCCGTGCAGCGCATCAAGCTGCCCGATGCGGCGCCGTGTCGACCGACTCCGATGCTGCTCGACGCGACCGGCGTCTTCTCGCAGGAGTTCACCGTCCCCGACCGGGGCGTGTTCGTTCTCGGTGCGCGCTACATCGACGCCGTCTCCGGCCGCCACGGGCCCGCGGTGTTCACGCGACTGACCGCGTACTGACCCGCGGCTTCCGCCGCCGCCGTCGCCGGCTCTCCCCCGCGCGGGGGATCCGCCGGCGGGAGCGGGGTGGTTACGGTCGAAGTATGGCCCTTCGAATCCGAGCCCTGCTCGCCGCCGCCGCGATCGGCGCCGCGACGCTGCTGACCGCGGCCGTCGTGCCCGCCGATGTCGACGACTTCACGTTCGACGAGTTCCACGCCGACATGGCGCTCAGCCGCGCCGACGATGGACACGCCGAACTGACGGTCACCGAGACGATCGTCGCCCGGTTCCCCGACGAGGACCAGAACCGCGGCATCGTGCGGGCGATCCCCGACGACTACGACCGCGTGCCGCTGCACACCGAGGTGACGAGCGTGACCGGGGCCGATGGCGCCGAGATCCCGCACGAGATCACCCGCGACGGCGATGTGATCGTCGTCGCCACCGGCGACGACTCGTACGTCCGCGGCCAGCAGACGTACGTCATCACGTACACGCAGCGCGACACGATCCGCGCGTTCGCCGACACCGGCGCCGACGAGTTCTACCGCGACATCAACGGCACCGAGTGGGAGCAGCCGTTCGGATCGGTGAGCGCGACCATCACCGTCGACCCCGCGCTGACGGACGCACTCACCGGCGACGCCGCCTGCTACCTGGGCGCGTACGGCTCGAGCGACACCTGCGAGATCCCGTCGCGCACCGACGCCCAGGGCGCCACGCAGTTCTTCCCCGAGGCCTACAACCTGGAGGCCGGCGAGAACGTCACCGCCGCGTTCGCGTTCGCGCCCGGCACCTTCGTGCCCGGCGAGGTCGTGCTCACCAGTGGCGAGACGTTCGCCATCGACGCGGCACCGCTGTTCCGGGCCGGGTCGATCGGCGCGCTCGTGCTCGCCGCCCTCGCCGGAGCCGGCGTGCTCCTCGGCCGCCGACAGGGCAGGGATGCCGCCGGGCGCGGCGTCATCGTCGCCCAGTACGACGCCCCCGCCGACCTCACCGTCATGGAGGCCGCGCACCTCGTGGGACGCGGGACGACCGCCGTGCCCGCCGCGATCATCGACCTCGCCGTCGCCGGGCACCTCCGCATCCTCGTCGGAGACGACGAGACCGATCTGACCCTCGAGTACGCCGCCCCCAGCGACGTCGCCGCCCGCCAGGAGGTGCTCGACGCGCTGTTCGGCGGCGCCGCCCGCACCGGGCGCCGCGTGGCGCTGAAGAAGCCCGATGCCGAGGTCGCCAAGCGCCTGGCCGCCGTGTCGGCGTCGGCGCGAGACGCCCTCGTCCGACGCGGCCTCACCGGCGCGCCCCGCCGGGGCCTGTCGGGCATCGCGATCGCCCTCGCCGTGGTCGCTTTCGTCGGCGCGCTCGTGAGCCTCGTCTTCACCGCCACAGCCAGCAATGCCGGCCGGCTGGTCGGGCTCGACATCCCGTTCGGACCGCTGGCCATCGTCGCGCTCGTCGTGTCGATCACCGTCGCCATCCTCTCGTTCGTGTTCTTCCGCTGGGGACACCGCGTGACGGATGCGGGAGCCGATGCCCGCGATCACCTCGAGGGGCTGAAGGTGTACCTGGATCTCGCCGAGACCGACCGCATCCGCATGCTGCAGAGCCCCGAGGGGGCCGAGCGGCGCGCCGGGGTCGATCCGAGCGACCCGCACCAGGTCATGCACCTCTACGAGAAGCTCCTGCCGTACGCCGTGATCTGGGGCGTGGAGAAGGACTGGGCGGATGTGCTCAGCACCAAGGTCGACGAGCTGGGCGTGCAGCCCGGCTGGTACGCCGGCGACCGCGGGTTCTCGGCCGTGTACCTGGGCGTCGCGCTGTCGACCCTGCGCACCAACACCAACCCGGTCACCGCGAGCTGGGCCGCCGCCGGCGCCGGCAGCAGCTCGACCGGCGGATCGTTCGGCGGCGGGTTCTCGGGCGGCGGCATGGGCGGTGGAGGAGGCGGCGGGCGCTGATCCCGCCCCGCGCATGGTGCGCGCACAGCCGCATCCGTAAGACTGGGGGCACCGCCCCTTTTCTCCGGAAGGCATCTTCATGACTGATCCGCGCTCCGACTCCCCCTTCGACGAACTGATCCAGTCCTCCTCCTCATCCGAGGGCGGTGCGTTCTCGGTGGCCTTCCGCGGGTACGACCGCGGCGAGGTCGACTCCGCGATCTCCGACCTGTCGAGCCGCCTGCAGCGCGCCGTCGACGACCTGGCCGCCGCCGAGCAGCGACAGCGCGAGACCTACGACCGGCTGCGCGCCGACCAGCAGGTCGAGCTCGAGCGCATCGTCGAGGGCAACAGCGAGACCATCGACCGCGAGCGCGCCGAGCACCGCGAGGCCACCGAGCGTCTCGAGACGGACCTCGCCGCGGCGACCGCCCGCATCAACGACGCCGAGCAGCGCATCGCCGCGCTCACCGCCGAGCTGGTGGACGCACCGGAGCGCCCCGAATCGGCCGCGGAGCCCTCCGACGACCCGTCCACGCGCGAGCAGTTCGAGGCGGTGCTGCGGGTGGCCGAGGAGCAGGCGAGCCTGATCATCCAGAACGCCGCAGCGCAGGCCGAGCGACTGCTCGAGGCGTCCCGCGAGGAGGCCGGCACGCAACGCGCCGAGCTGCAGGCGGACGTCGCCCGCATCACCGCGCAGGCCCAGCACGATGCCGACCAGGTGCGGCTGAAGATCGACACCGAGTACACGGCGCACGAGGCCCGCATCCAGCGCGAGGGCGCGCACGCCGCCGAGAAGCTCGCCCAGGCCGAGCGCGAGGCCGAGACCATCCGCTCCGAGGCCGAGAAGGGCGCCGCCGCGCTCCGCGCCATGGTCACGCGCGAGACGGCGCAGCTGCGCTCCGACACCGAGCGCGACGTGCGCGAGATGAACGCGCGCCTGCTCGAGTTCGAAGAGACCCTCACCCGGCGCCAGGATGACGCGCAGCAGGAGTTCCTCGTGCTGCACAACCAGGCCGTGGCGCACGCCGAGCGCATCACCTCGGACGCCAACGACCAGGTCACGTCGTCGCTCGAGCACGCGCAGCGGATCTCGGCGAAGGCCGACGACTACGAGAAGCTCATGCGCGCCCAGGCGCAGCAGATCGAGGCCGAGGCGCACCTGCGCGCCCAGGAGAACCTCGACCGCGCGCGCGCCAAGGCCCAGAAGATCGTGTCGACCGTCATCGAGCACTCCACGGGCGTGCTGCGGGACGCCGAGGACCGCACCCGTCAGCTGCGCTGGCAGCAGCAGCAGCTCACGAGCTTCATGAGCGAGGTGCGCGAGCTCATCCGCCCCGAGGGCGTCCGCAACCCCGCCTCCGACGGTTCCGAGGGTTCCGGTTCCGGTTCCGGGGCTGAGGGTTCCGAGGCTGAGGGTTCCGAGGGTTCCGGTTCCGCAGTGAGCGAGGCCGAAGGTTCCGCAGTGAGCGAGGCCAAGGGCTCCGACGGCCACGGCTCCGACGGCGAGCGCTCCGAGGGCTGACGCGCCCCATCCACCCCGCCGAGCGCACATCCCGTACGCGAGCGCACATCCCGGACCATGTCCGCTCGACGACAGGATGTGCGCTCGCGGGCTGAACGGCTCGCCCGACCTGTCTCGGCACCGTCCACGGGATCACGTCCCGGATGCGGCAGCAGACAACGCGTGCGCACCAACATGGCGCAGCTTCCGGGGGGGCGGCGGCCAACGGATGCGGCCACCACCCGCCGAGCGCACATCCCGCATACGAGCGCACATCCCGGACCATATGCGCTCGACGACAGGATGTGCGCTCGGCAAAGAACACGCGCCGCACCCCGATGCGGCGGCAACCGGCGCTGGCAGACAACGCGGGCGCACCAGATGTCCCGGCCACCGAGTCCGGCGGCCAACGGATGCGGCCACCCACCCGCCGAGCGCACATCCCGTACGCGAGCGCACATCTCGGACCATATGCGCTCGACGACCGGATGTGCGCTCGGCAAAGAACGCGAGCGCGCAGCGCTCAGCGCCAGCGCGCGCGAGCGCCCAGCGCGCGGGGGCTAGTGGCGGGGCTTGCGGTCGCGGTCGGCGCGACCGCCGGGGGCGCCCTGGTCGACGCGCATCTCGATGAGCTTGCCGCCGATGCGGGTGCCGCTCAGCTTGTTGAGCACGTCGCTCGGCATGTTCACCGGCAGCTCGACGAGCGAGAAGTCCGGGCGGATGTCGATCTGACCGAAGTCCTCGCGGCGCAGGCCCCCCTCGTTGGCGAGAGCGCCGACGATCTGGCGCGGCTCGACGCGGTGCCGGCGTCCGACGGCCAGGCGGTACTTGACGAACGACCCGTTGCTCGGCCGCGAACGCCGCTCGGGGCGGTCGCCGCCGCGGCGGTCGTCGCCCTGACCGCGGTCGCTGCGCTCGGGGCGATCGCGGTCGAAGCGCTGCTGAGCCCGCTCGTCCTCGGCCGACAGCAGCAGGGGCGTCTCGCCCTGCGCGACGACGGCGAGGGCGGCGGCCACATCCGTCTCGGGAACATCGTGGTGCTCGACGTAGTGCGCGATGATGTCGCGGAAACGGTCGACGCGCGCGGTCTGCTCGAGCGCCGCGGTGATCGCGTCGTCGAAGCGGGTGAGGCGCGTGGCGTTGACATCGTCGACGCTCGGCAGGTTCATCTGCGTGAGCGGCTGCCGCGTGGCGCGCTCGATCGAGGTCAGCATGCGGCGCTCGCGCGGCGTGACAAAGCTGATCGCGTCGCCGGTGCGGCCGGCACGGCCGGTGCGGCCGATGCGGTGCACGTACGACTCGGTGTCGATCGGCAGGTCGAAGTTCACGACGTGGCTGATGCGGTCGACATCCAGACCGCGCGCGGCCACATCCGTCGCCACGAGGATGTCGAGCTTGCCCGACTTCAGCTGGTTGACGGTGCGCTCGCGCTGCGCCTGCGCGACGTCACCGCTGATCGCGGCGGCCGTGTAGCCGCGGGCCCGCAGCTTCTCGGCGAGCGTCTCGGTCTCGTTCTTCGTGCGGACGAAGACGATCATGCCCTCGAAGTTCTCGACCTCGAGGATGCGGGTGAGCGCATCGACCTTCTGCGGGTACGACACGACGAGGTAGCGCTGCGTGATGTTGCTCGAGGTCGCGGTCTTGTTCTTGACCGTGATCTCTTCGGGCTCGCGCAGGTACTGCTGCGAGATGCGGCGGATCTGCGCGGGCATCGTCGCCGAGAAGAGGGCGACCTGCTTCTCGGCCGGGGTCGAGGCGAGGATCGTCTCGACATCCTCGGCGAAGCCCATCTTGAGCATCTCGTCGGCCTCGTCGAGCACGAGGAACTTCAGCTGCGACAGGTCGAGCGTGCCCTTGTCGAGGTGGTCCATGATGCGGCCGGGGGTGCCGACGACGACGTGCACGCCGCGGCGCAGCGCCGAGAGCTGCGTGCCGTAGCCCTGGCCGCCGTAGATCGGCAGCACGCGGACGCCCCGCAGGTGCGCCGCGTAGCGCTCGAAGGCCTCGCACACCTGCAGTGCCAGCTCGCGCGTGGGCGCCAGCACGAGCGCCTGCGGCGTGGTCGCGGCGACGTCGAGCTGCGACAGCACGGGCAGGGCGAAGGCCGCCGTCTTGCCGGTGCCGGTCTGGGCCATGCCGATCACGTCGCGGCCGGCGAGCAGCGGCGGGATGGTGGCGGCCTGGATCGCGGACGGCGTCTCGTAGCCGACGTCCTTCAGCGCTTTCAGGACGGCGGCATCGAGCCCCAGGTCGGCGAATGTCTGCGTCTCGACGGCCGATTCGGTCGTCGCCTCCGCGTCAGTGGGCTCAGCGGTCGCGTCGGACGCAGAAGTACTCATCTGACAACGGTAACGCCCCGGGGCGCTTCCCCGCGGGGGCTCGCGCAGACCCGGGGCGTTATCCGTCCCGTTCGGGGGCTAATTCTGGCGTCGGATGAAGCGCATCAGGGCCGCGATGAGCCCGATGACCAGGATGGCGATGCCGATGTAGAGCAGGAACTTCACCGCTTCCACGAACACTCCGAGCAGCAGCAGCACGATTCCGACGATGACGAGCACAACAGCGATTCCGACCATGCATCGATTCTCGTCGTCGGCCCGGTCCGCACCCCGACCCTTGACGCCGCTCCGATCGCGACGTACGGGGCGCACTCAGCTCCCGGCCCGGCTCAGCCCTCGCGGGATTCGGAGGTCGCGCGGGCGTGCTCGGACTTGCCCCGGGCGATCATCCGGTCGTCGCGGCGCAGCACGCCGACGAACTCGCGGATGCGGCCGACGACGCCGCGCACGGCCGTGGCCGGATCGCCGTAATGCGGCTCGCGGGTCTCTGCCACCTCATCCGGCATCAGGTTGAGGTCGCCGTCGGTGTCGCGGGGCGCGCGGGCGAACGCGACGCACAGGCGGGCGACGCCCTCGGCGTGCCCGTGCATGACCGAGTGCCCGGCGCCGCCGATCTCCCACGTCGAGCCGAACGGCACGGTGGCCGCCACCCGCTCGACCCACGCACGCGGCACGACGGCATCGTGCTCGCCGCGGATGACGAGCGTGTGCGCCCGGATGCGGGGCAGCCGATCCTCGATGCGGAACCGCACCATCTCGGGCAGCACCCGGAAGAACCATCGCGGACCGCACAGCAGGTACGCCCCGACCGCGAGCACCTTGATCTTCAACGGCTCGTGCCAGCTGGAGCGCAGGAACTTGGCCGCGAGCAGCGGGAGCCGCCGCGCGGCCGGGTCGACGACCGGGCCGATGAGCACCGCCGTGCTGATGTCGGGCCGGCGGGCGGCCACCTCGGCGACCATCTGCGTGCCCATCGAATGCCCGACGAGGATCGGATCCACGAGCCCCAGATCGTCGAGCACGGCCTCGACCAGGTCGGCGTACTCGTCGATCGTCATCGCGGTGCCCGGATGCGGCACGCCACCGAACCCCGGCAGGTCGAGGGCGTGCACGGGCCCGAACTCGTTCAGCTGCGGCGCGAGACGTTCGAAGTACGTCGCCGCCACCCCGATCCCCGCGACGAGGACGAAGGCGCGGTCGCCCTCGGATCCGATCGTCGAGACCCGGGCGTACACGTCGCCGCGGCGCACGCGCGAGACGCGGACGGTGACATCGGGGTCGGCGGCTGCGGGCATCTCCCCATCCTCCCCCGAACGACTACAGCCGCGACAACACGTCGGCAACGATCTCGTCGACCCGCCGGTGCGCGTCGACGCTGACCCCGGGTTCGTCGGCGCCGAGCGGCTCCCAGGTCGCGAACTGCGAGGCGACGAGCGCCGGCGGCATGAAATGCCCCTCGCGCGCGGTCGCACGCGCCATCACGACGTCGGGGTCGGCGGCGAGTTCCACGAACCGCGCGGTCGGAGCGCCGTCGCGCAGCAGAGCCCGATACCGGCGCGCGAGGGCGGAGCAGGCCAGCACCGCTCCCCCCGGAACCGCGGCGAGCGCGACGCCGCAGGCAGTGAGCCAGGGCAGGCGGTCGGCGTCGGTCAGGGCATCGCCGGCGGCCATCTTCTGCACGGCCTCGGCCGTGTGCAGGTCGTCGGCGTCGAGGAACCCCACCCCGAGCGCCGCCGCGAGCGCGCTCGCCACCGTCGACTTGCCGACGCCGGAGACCCCCATGACGATCAGGCGCGGCGCGGCCGGACGTGTCGCAGTCATGCCTCGATCGTACGGATGCCGGGCGCCCCGCCGGGTGTCAGCCGGCCATCGCGATCTGCAGGGCGGAGTACGCGGTCCACGCCACGAGCGCGAGGCCGGCGACGGCCACGAACACCATCGCTCCGATGCATCCGAGGATCGACAGCACCGCCGCACGGGCACGGTCGCGGGTGTCGGTGAGGCTCTGCGTGGTCATGCATCCAGCCTCTTCGCAGGCCCTCTTCGACACATCGGCCCGGGGGATGACGGAGCGTCCACCGGATGGATGATCTCGACGCCTGACCCGAGCGAGCCCGCCGTTAAGTTCTCGTTACCGCTCTGTTAAACGGCATAGGTGAGTCATCGGTGATTCATAGCCTCTCCATGGGACCGGTCTCAGGTCCCACCACCCCATCCCTGCGTCGCACCGGCGAGAGTCCCGCGCGCCCGCACGCTCTTCCACATCGGAGAACCGT
This sequence comes from Microbacterium sp. NPDC089189, assembly GCF_040685095.1. Classification (NCBI taxonomy): domain Bacteria; kingdom Bacillati; phylum Actinomycetota; class Actinomycetes; order Micrococcales; family Microbacteriaceae; genus Microbacterium; species Microbacterium sp. NPDC089189. Next base: position 79,154 of record NZ_JBFBHG010000007.1, on the reverse strand, counting down.
GAGAAAACCCCTGTCCCCGCGCACTCGATGGCTCGCGCTCACCGCAGCCGTCGTCGCACCCGTGCTCGCTCTGAGCTGCGCTCCTGCCGCCGTCGCCGCCCCCGGCGACGGCACCGTCGCCTCCGGTGACGACTGGTCGGTCGTCAGCGCCCCCGGCGGCTACATCGTCACCTTCGAGCTCTCGGAGCCGCTGCCAATCGTGGCCGATGCGCCCACGCTCGTCGTCGACGGCGTGACCCTCGGCCTCGCCACCGAATCGGCCGACGGCCGGTCGCTGTCGGTGGTCACCGCCGACCCGAAGGTCGCCTCGGCCCGCGACGTCGAGAAGGGCTGGGCATCCGGCGACGAGGAGAAGGCCCCCGAGTCCTCGGGCGCCGAGATCGTCGACGACCCGGCCAACGACGAGCTGATGCGCCAGCTCAGCCGACTGGCCCCCGCCGCGGCGGTGGACGAGCCGAGCACGCCCGGCGCCTTCGCCGTGACCGAGGCGGAGTACGACTTCGGCGACCGCGCCGTCGAGCTCGCCGGCATCGGCGGCATCCGCGGTGAGATGACCGGGAAGATGTACCTCACCGACGCACCCGGGGAGCGCCCCACGGTGATCCTCCTCCACGGCCGCCACGGATCCTGCGCCACCGGCACCAGCAACCCGCTGCGCTGGCCCTGCGGCCCCAACCAGGTCAACGTCCGCTCCTACCAGGGGTATGAAGGCACCGGCCGCGCGCTCGCCTCGCACGGCTACAACGTGCTCTCGATCGCCGCGAACGCCGTCAACTCGAACGACAACCAGCTCGCGCTCGACTACGGCGCGAAGGCGCGCGGCCAGCTCGTGCTCGACACCCTCGCCATGCTCGAGAGCGCGAACGCGGGAGAGGCCGTCGCGTTCGACGACATCTCGTGGGCCGACGCCGAGGGGGCGACAACCACCGTCACCCGCTCGCTCGACGACGCCCTCCGCTACGCCACCACGCGCACCGACATGCCCGCCCCCGGCGCCGGCGTGACGGCCGCGTCGCTGCAGGGGCGGTTCGACCTCGACACCGTCGGCCTCATGGGCCACTCGCGCGGCGGCGAGGGCGTGGTCTCGGCCGCGACCCTCAACCAGGGCCTGGCCGATCCGTACGGGATCGTGTCGGTCCTGCCCCTCGCGCCGGTGGACTTCGGGCGCATGACGCTCCCGGACGTCCCGCTCGGCGTGTTCCTTCCCTACTGCGACGGCGACGTCTCGAACCAGCAGGGTCAGCACATGGTCGACGACTCGCGTCACGCGTTCGGCGACGACGTGCTGCGCTCCGCCGTCTGGGTCATGGGTGCCAACCACAACTTCTTCAACACGGTGTGGACCCCGGGCCTGTACCCGTACTCGACGGGCGACGACTGGAACCGCAACGACACCACGTCGAGCTGCTCGACCCGCGACTCCTCGCGTCTCACGGCGGCCCAGCAGTACCAGGTCGGCGTGTCGTACATGACCGGGTTCTTCCGCCTCACGATGGGCGGCGAGACGCAGTTCCAGCCGCTGTTCGACGGCTCGGCGACCCCGTCCACGGCCGCGACGACGTTCGCCGACGTGCGCATCATGGCGTCGCAGCCGCAGTCCGCGACCACGCTCGTCACCGACTTCGCGAGCGCCGGACCGCTGGTGCGCACCGCCGGCAGCGCCTCCGTCGCCGTCTGCGCGAACGCCGAGACCGCATCGTCGATCTCGCCCTCGGTCCCGTACTGCACCCCGCGCGAGGTCGGCACCTCCCGCGTCCCGCACTGGACCCCCGTGCGCTTCGGCCTCAACGTCCCCGCGTACCCGGTGTCGCAGTTCGTCTGGAACGGCTCGGCCTCGTCGCCGGCCGCACCCAGCACCGGTGAGCTGCGCGTCAGCATCCCCGCCGCTCAGCGCGACGTCTCGCAGCGTGCGCAGCTGACCGTCAAGGCCGCTCCGGTCCTGTCGGTGGCGACGGGAACCGACTTCACGATCACGGTCGTGGATGGGGCGGGCGCGACGTTCAGCGTTCCGGCGTCGAGCGTCAACCCGCTCGCGGTCAACCGGCTCCCGGGCGGCACGCACGCGACCTTGAACAAGATCGTGCTGCAGCAGCTGACCATCCCGACCTCGGAGATGACCGGCATCGACCTGACCGACGTCCGTGAGGTGCGCTTCACGGCCGGCGTCGGGGCCGACGGCACCGGGGCGGGCGGCGTGTTCCTCTCGGATCTCGCCTTCGACACCCCGTCGCTGGGCACCACGGTGGTCCAGACCCGGACCACCGTCAACATCGCGACCACGCGCATCGAGGAGGGCGACGCTCCGGGAACGGCGGCGATCGCCGCCTACCTGGACGCCCCCGCGGCCGAGGCGGTCACCGGGTACGTCAGCCTCGTCGCGGCCGGCGCCGTCTCGGCCGCGGTCCAGGCGGTCACCTTCGCGCCGGGCGAGACGTGCCGCGTGGTCAGCGTGCCCACGGTCGGCGACGACGCGCCCTCCGCGGTCGGCGCCACCGGCTACACGGTGAGCGTCACCAACACGCAGAACGCGGTCATGGGCGCGGCGGCGTTCGGGCAGCTCGTCGTCCGCGAGGACGACGGCGTGACGAGCCCGGGCGTGGAGCTTCCTCCCGTCGGCGTGCAGGGCGACGCGTGCGCCGAACTGGCGGCATCCTTCGAGCCGACGGAGCTGGCGGCATCCACCCTCGAGGCCGCTCCCGGCGACGAGGTCACCTTCACCGGCTCGGGCTTCCGGGCGGGCGAGGCGGTCGACTTCGCGCTCGGCGACGCGACGCTCGACACGGTGATCGCCGATCGCGACGGTGTCGCGATCTTCACGCTGGCCGTGGCAGACGACGCCGCCCTCGGCGCGCAGGTGGTGAGCGCGACGGGTGCGGGTTCGGCTCGCGTCCAGACGACGACGCTCGCGATCCTCGCGCCGACCTCGACCACGCTCGCCCTCGCATCGGGCAGCGCGCTGGTCGCGGGCGGTCCGCTCACCTTCGTGGCGACGGTGAGCGGCGCCGAGACCGATGGCACCGTCACCTTCACCGACGGCACCGTGCTGGGCACGGCGGACGTGGTGGACGGGGTCGCGACGCTGACGCTGCGTGAGGGCCTCGCGGCCGGCACGTACGCGGTGGCCGCCGAGTTCGCTCGGACGGATGTGGCCTCGGCCTCGCGTTCGGACGAGCTCGAGGTGACCATCGCCGCGGCACCCGTCGCCGGCGGCCCCGGTGCCGAGGGGACGGGCTCCGGAGCCACCGGCGGCACCACGCCGGACTGGCTGGCCGTCACCGGCGCCGAGGGCTTCGGCTGGATGCTGCTGGCCGCGGCCGGCCTGCTCGGAACGGGTGGAGCGCTGCTCTACGTCCGTCGACGTCGCGCCCGCGCCGACGCCTGACCCGCGCACACGGAGCGCCGTCCTCTTCGGGGGGCGGCGCTCCGTCGTCGGGCGGCTGAACTGGTCAGTACAAGATTCACACGGCGGAAACACGGGGCTGCCGGGACCGGTAACACGACACCGCCAAGCTGCGAGGGCACCACCACCCCCGAACCCGATGCGCACCATCCCACCCGGAAGGACCCTGCTCCCGCATGCCTGAACGCACTCTCCGCCGTGCCCGCGGCAGCCGACGCTGGACGGCGCTGCTCGCCGTCACCGGCGCGCTGCTCGGCGCCGCGCTCGTCGCGGCGCCCGCCGCGTACGCCGCCCCCGCGACGACCGGCGCACTCACGATCGGCACCGACGCGACGGCGACGGCCGGCGACACCCTCACGGTCACGATCGCCGCCGAGACGACCGCCGACCTGTTCGCCTACGACCTCGTCGTCTCGTTCGACCCGGCCCTGCTCGCGTTCGACGCCGGCAGCCTGATCACCCCCGACGGCGGCTTCGCCGCGGCGAGCACGGAGGCCGGCACGGTGTCGCTTACCCACACCCGCCTGGGCACCTCGCCCGGGCTGGCCGGACAGCAGGTGCTCGCCAGCGTCACGTTCACGACGCTCGCCGCGGGCGACGCCCGCATCGCGGTGACCGGCGGAACCCTCATCGGCACCGAGGGAGAGTCGACGCCGATCGACACGACCGGCCTCGAGGCGATCACCACGATCGCCGCCGCCCCCGTCGTCCCCGGCCCCACCGAGCCCTCGCCCGGCACCGGCACCGACCCGGGAGCCGCCCTGCCGGTCACCGACACCACCCCCACCGATCCCCTCGCCGTCACCGGCGCCGACGCGACCGGATGGCTCGTCACCGGCGCCGTCGCCGCCGCGCTCGTCGCCCTCGGCGTCGTCCTGGTGATCCGTCGACGGGCGGCCACGCGATGACCTGGAACGCCCGCTCCCCCTTCCCCGCCCTCGGCAGCAGCGCTGCCCCGTCCGTCAGGAGGGCCGTCATGGCCACCCCCGCACGCCGCACGATCGCGGTGGCTGCGATCGCCGGAACCGCGCTGGCGGTGACGGCCGTCGCCCCCGCGTTCGCCGCCCCCGCGCCCGCCGCACCGGCGGCAGCGATACTCGCGCCGTACTACACCGAGCTCGACGTCACCGGCGACGACCAGGTCACCGAGGCCGACCTCGCGGTCGCCGCAGCCGCCCTGGGCACCACCAGCGCCGATGCCGGCTGGGCCGAGATCGCGGTGCTCGACACCGACGACGACGGCGCACTCACGGTCGCCGACCTCGCCGCGTTGTCGCAGCGCATGATCTACGACGACGGCCCGTTCACCCTCGTCGAGGCGAGCGTGATCGACATGCAGGCCGCGATGAACGCCGGTGTCACCACATCCGTCGAGATCACGCAGGACTACATCGACCGCATCGCCGCCTACGACCGCACCGTGGTGCCCGGCGCCACGCGCGCGTTGAACTCGATCATCACGGTCAGCTCCGTCGCCCTCGCGGCTGCGGCGGACGCCGACGCGACGCGGGCCGAGAGCGGCATGACCAGCATGCTGCTCGGTGTTCCGATCGCGCTGAAGGACAACTACAACACCGTCGACATGGTCACCACGGCCGGATGCGGCTGCTGGAACGACAACCAGACCTCGACCGACGCGCACATGGTCGAGGGCCTCCGGGCGGACGGCGCGGTGATCCTCGCCAAGGCCAGCCTCGACGAGTTCGCCTACGGCTTCGCATCCGAGTTCACCTCCTTCCAGCAGCCCGGGGCGAGCACGCTCGTCGCGAGCGCCTACGACACCTCGAAGACGGCCGGCGGCTCGAGCGGCGGAACGGGTGCGGCGATCGCCGCGAACCTCGCCGGCATCGGCTTCGGCTCCGACACGGGCGGATCGATCCGCGTGCCGTCCTCGTACAACCAGCTCGTCGGCATCCGCCCGACGGTCGGTCTCGCGAGCCGCGACGGCATCGTGCCGCTCGCCCTGTCGCAGGACACCGGCGGCCCCATGGCCCGCTCGGTGCTCGACGCCGCGGTCGCCCTCGACGCGGTCGTCGGCGTGGATGAGGCGGACGCGGTCACCGCGCGCCAGACCGGGCTCGTGCCGGCCTCATACACATCGTCGCTCGATGGAGAATCCCTGAACGGCGCCCGCATCGGCTACATCCCCAGCATGCTCGGCAACGCCGCGATGGTGGAGCGGTTCGCCGCGACGCGCGCCGTGCTCGAGTCCCGCGGAGCGACCGTCGTCGAGGTCACCCCTCCCGCCGGCTTCGCCGCGGTCCTCGCAGAGCCCTCCGGATCGACGAACGAGTTCAAGAAGGACCTGGACGACTACATCAGGGTGCACCTCGACCCGGACGTGCAGACGCGGAGCATCGACGCGATCCTCGCGGGCGGCAACTACGTCACGTCCCGTAAGGGCGTGTACGAGCAGCGCAACGCCGTCACCCCGGAGAAGTACCTGGAGTGGGCGGGGCCGACCGGCACCCACACCACCCAGCTGGCCGCGGGCAAGACGCTCGTCACGCAGCTGATGGACGACCTCGACCTGGACGCCATCGTCTACCCGTCGACGGCCGCCTACGGCACGATCGGCACCAACATGCGCCTCAGCCCCAACACGGGGATGCCGGCGGTCACCGTGCCGATGAGCGCAGCGGGTGCGGGCCAGGCCGGCTCCGTCGTGGCGACCAACCTCGAGTTCCTCGGCCGCGACTTCGCCGAGGGGACGCTCCTCGGCCTCGCGTACGACTTCGAGCAGACGACGAAGGCGCGCACGTCGCCGCCGTTGTTCCCCGCCCTGCCGTAATCCGGCATGTGCGACACGACGCCCCCGCTCGCCCCCGCAGCGGGGGCGTCGTGCACGTCAGGCGTGAGCCACCGCATCCAGCTCGGCGGTCGTCGTCACGACGACGGCATCGATCTCAACCTCGGGCACGTACAGCTCGCGCAGCAGATCCGATGCGCGGGCGAAGCGGGTGCGCACCTCCTCGACCACGAGATCGCGCGACCAGGGGACGTCGACGATCACGATGCGCGCGGGGGCGATGACCCCGACGATCGCATCCGGCGCACTGTCGCGGCAGGCCGTCAGCAGCGCCAGCTCCGCCTCATCCACATAGTCCTGCCCGAAGGACTCGCGCATGAGCGACACCTCGGCCACCGACACCGCCCGCCAGGCGACCGCGCCGTGCTCGGCGAGCATCTGCGCGGCGTGGGCGACGAGGTTCTCGCGCACGGAGCGGCGCTGCACGTCGCGGGTGACCCGGTCGTCCTGTGCGGCGCGGAGCACTCCGAACGCGAGCAGGATGATCGTGACCACACCGCCGACCGTCGTCGGGCCGGTGGAGAAGTACGCCGAGTAGACCTCGCCGTCGAGCCCGCCCGCGGTGAGCGACACGATGCGCCCGATGCAGAACACGGCGTAGGCGACGAGGGTGACCGTGACCACCGGCATGCCGCGGCGGGTGCGCGCCGCCCCGATCCGCGCCTCGAGGGCGCCGAGCAGGCACCCGATGAGCAGCAGCGCGATCTTGGTCGCCGAGGAGACGACCTCGTTCGTCGTGAGCGACACGACGAACATGCCGACGCCCGCCAGCAGCACGACCCACAACCGCCACCGTCGACGCCCGTTCATGGACCCGATCGCCACCCACAGCAGCGCCGGCGCGAGCACCATCGCTGTGTCGCCGACGGCGAGCGTCAGCGGGGCGGCGGTGGCCGCGAAGTAGACCACGTAGAACAGACTCGAGAACGTCGCGGCGACCGCCGCCAGCATCGCGAACACGAGGAACGCACCCGGGGACCGCGCCGCACCGCGCACCCACGCGAAGGCGGCGAGCACCACGAACATCGCGATGACGCTCACCACGACCAACGCGACGCCGCTCGCCGTCGTCTCCACGTTCCTCCTGCACTCCGTCGTCATGGTACGTGAGAGCCACCGCACATAGAATCGTCGCGATGGTGTCTGTGGTCACGATCACAGAGCACTCGCCGAGGGAAGGCAAGGGCAGACCATGGGCGTGCTCGAGCGCACACGTTTCACCGCTCTCTCCGGGATGCAGGTGACGCTGCTCATCGCCACGCTCGCCGTCTACGCCGCGCTCGGCGCGCTCGACGTCGCCGTCACGCACGCCGTGTGGCTCACCGCTGCGATCGTCCTGCTCCTGGCCGGCCTCGTCGCCTCCTTCACACGGCCGTCCGACGGGCGTCGGGCCGCGTGGACCCTCGGTGTCCTCCTCGCCGACATCGCCGCGATCACGATGATGCGCACGGGGATGCTGGATTCCATCTCCACCATCTCGCTCTTCGCCGTGCTGCCCATCGTGTGGCTCGCCGGTGGCTTCCCCCGCTGGGGCGCGCTTCTCGGCATCGGCTCGGCGGTGCTGCTGGGCGTCGTGCCGCGCGCGATCACCGGCGAGTGGGTCACGGGCCGGGTCGAGCTCCTGCAGGAGTCCCTTCCGACGGTGGCCCTCGTGATCCTCGCGATCGCCACCAACGTGGGGGCGCAGGCGTTCCAGCGTCAGCGCGACCTGCTCGATGCCACCCTGGCCGCGAAGGCGACCGCCGCCGACGACGCCGCCGACCGGTCGGCGCTGTCGCGCAGCATCATCGACAGCCTGGATCTGGGGATCGCGGTCTTCGCGCCCGACGGCACGCTGCGCACCGCGAACGCCGCCGCGCACCGCTTCGCCGAGCTCGAGGGCATCCGCCTGGCCACCCCGCGCATCCGCGCCGAGACCGTGCCCGTGTTCCAGAGCGATCGCCACACACTCCTGCCCGACGACGAGCGCGTGATCCTGGCGGCGGCCGCGGGTGTGGAGCGCACGACGCGCACCGTCTGGGTCGGCGGCCCGGGCAACCAGGTCGCCCTGTCCAAGTCCTCCCGCCACGTCGTGCGTTCCGACGGAGAGATGATGGGCACGATGCTCGTCACGCGCGAGGTGACCGAGGAGGAACGCAGTCGCCAGATGCGCCACGACTTCCTCGCCGCCGTCTCGCACGAGCTGCGCACCCCGCTCACCCCGCTCCTCGGGCACCTCGACCTGCTGGCCGACGATCTCGCGGGCGACCCGCGGTCGCGCCGGCTCGACGTCCTGCACCGCAACCTGGAGCGCCTGTCGGATCGGATGGACGAGATCGCCGCCGCGAGCGAGGTCGAGCCGCAGCCCGTGCTGCAGCCCGCCGACCTCGCCGCGCTCGTGACGGTCGCGGTCGCGAGGCGCAGCGCGGCGGCCTCCCGGCGCCGCATCGCGATCGCGGTGGACGGCCCGACCTCGCTCACCCTGCGCGCCGACGGCGCCCGCCTCACCCGCGCCGTGGACGCGCTGATCGGCAACGCGATCAAGTTCTCCCCGGACGGATCGACCGTCGTCGTCACGCTCCGCGGCGACGCGGATGCGGTGGAGTTGCGCGTCTCCGACACCGGCCCCGGCATCCCCGCCGACGAGGAGCACCTGCTCTTCGAACCGTTCATGCGCGGGCGCTACGCGCACGAGAACGCGATCGGCGGTTTCGGACTCGGCCTCACGCAGGCCATGGGCACGGTGCGCAGCCACCACGGCGAGCTGCGCGTGCACAGCCCCGACGACACCGGCACCGTCGCCGTCCTCCGCCTCCCCCGCTAGCGGGACCGGGTCAGCCCTCCTGACGGCGGCGGAGGACGCCCGCCACACCGAAGGCGATGGCGCCGACGCCCGCCATCACGAGGAGGAGCAGGACCCCGACCGACAGGCCGGTGACCGCGAGCGCGCCCTCGGCGGGCGATGCGGAGTCGACCGGTGCGGCGCCGCCGTCCGTGCCGCCGCCGACCGGGTCGCCGCCCGTGCCGCCGTCGACCGGCGCGGTGATGGTCACCGCATCCCAGCCGATCAGGTCGCCGTCGGCCGTGTACAGCGCCAGGCGGTGCGCGCCGGTCGGGAGGCTCGTCGGCGTCACCAGGCGTGCCGTGCCCGCCTCGGCGGTGGCCGCCCCGAGCGCGGTCGGCTCCGAGAACAGGAACGCGTGCACGCGCTCGCCGTCGTGCCCGGCCGGCAGCGAGATCGTGATGGCTTGCCCGGCGACGAACGTCTCGGGCGTCACCTGGATGAGGCCGTCCGTCTCGGGCGTGAGGTCGGTGTCGACCGGTGACCAGGGGCCGCGTGCACCGATGGTCAGCACCGCCTGGAACGCGCGGCCGTCGCGCTCACCGAGCGACTGCACCACCTCGAACGCGTGCGAACCGGTGCCGGCGAACGGCTCGTCCAGCGGCACGGTCCACGATCCGTCGGCGGCGACCGTCGCCGTGCCGACCACGCGGTCCGCGCGCTCGACGCGCACCTGGGCGCCCGCGAAGCCGGTGCCGGAGAGCTCGGCCACGACGGCGTCGTGATCGCGCGCGGTGGCCGTGTCGGTCGTGAGCGAGAAGTTCTCGCCGTCGGCGTCGATGTCGGCGCGCGCGGTGAGGAACTCGCCACTGGTGAGCGCCCGATCGACGATGCGGGTCTCGCCGATGCAGCCGTGCCACCCGTGGTCGGGCTCGGTGTTCCACGTGGACGCACCCAGCACCCACGGCATGTAGTCGGCCGCCTTCATGCCGGCGACGCCCGAGGCGTTGCGCAGCACCGGCACGCCGTCGACGTACATGATCGCCGTGCGCGCGGCCGGGTCGTTCACGATGGCGACGTGGTGCCAGGCGCTGGGCATGATCTCGCCCGACCACAGCGTGTACGAGGCGCCGGTGCGCGCGTCGCCCGCCGAGTACTGGTACTCGCGGAGGTTCGAGATGCCGATCCACGCCGCGCCCGCGCCCGGGTCCGACGCGTCGGGGATGCCGATCCACTGGCGCGCACCGCCCCGGGTGAGGGCGCTGCTCCAGCGGTTCGCCCCCTCCGTCCAGTCGGCGTCGAGCTGCAGGAACGTCTCGATCGTGTAGCCGGATTCGGCGTCGAGGTCGGCGAAGGTCGCCGGGGCGCCGTACTCGGTCTGCAGGAACGACATGCGGTCGGGTCCGGTGGCGTTGCGCCCCACATCCGAGAAGCAGACGGCGCCGAAGTCCGACGAGTAGAAGGGTCGGTTGGTGTGCGACACCGTGACGTCCTCGGGCTCTTCGGGGGCATCGGTCTGGTCGATCGCGTTGCGGTGCATCGGGCTCGCGCCCGCCACATCCGGGATCACGGTGTTCTCATCGACCACGCCCTCGGCCAGGTCGCCGAACCGCCAGTGCGCCACCGTGCCGTCGACCTCGACGTAGTCCGCGGCGTTGCCGGCCGGTGCCTGCGCGCCGCCGTTGCCGCTGTCGTCCCAGCCCTCGGAGACGATCTCCTTGGCGCGCTCCGACAGATCGGGCTTCGTCTCGTCCGCCGGGTCCACGGTCCACCCGAAGCGGGCGCCGAAGTCGAAGTCGATGCTGAACGACTGCCAGGTGCCGTCGAGCACGGGGGTGTCGGACGACCCGATCGAGTCGGCGTGCTTGCGCGTGACCCAGGGCGAGACGGTCTCCACGTCGATGCGGTCGTTCGAGAGGTCGAACTCGAGCAGCGTCATGATGCCGTTGCCGCCGTCGGCGGCCATCTGGTAGTCCGTCAGCAGCTGGTACACCGGGTGGCCCGCGTCGTTCGTGCGGGTCTGCATGGTCGAGCCGTGGAAGTGGCCGTTCACCGTCGCGATGATCTGGTCGTTGCCGCGGATGAGGCGGTCCCACAGCAGGTCGCCGAACCACCACGGGGCGGGCGACTGCTGGTCCTCCGCGATGTTGATGATCGCGTGGGAGGACAGCACCACCGGCACTCCGGGGTGCGCATCGAGGATGCCCTGCGCCCACGCGAACGTGTCGTCCGACGCGTTCCAGGCGACGGCGAGCGACATCCACTGGTGCCCCTCCGCCTCGAACAGGTACGCCGTCGACAGGCCGTTCTGGAACGAACCGATGAGGGCGTCGCCGGCCTGCGCGCGCATCGCGTTCGTGTTGAAGCGCGACAGGTAGTTGCCCGAGATGCCCTCGGAGGAGCGGGCGCCCTGGTTCGACACGTCGTGGTTGCCCGGCAGGATCGAGTAGTCGACCCCGCCGTCCGACAGGATCTTCATCGCCTTCTGAGCGGCATCCCACTCACCGGTGACCCATTCCTGGTCGACGACGTCGCCCACGTGCACCGCGAACGGGATGTTGAGCTCGTCCTGGTTGTCGACGATCCACTGCGTCTGCACCTCGAACGGGTTCGTGCCGTACTGCGGCATGAACTGCGAGGCGCTGTAGCGCGAGTAGAACTGCGTGTCGGGGATGATCGGCAGCACGAAGCTCGACCGGTCGCCCTCGGGCGCGTCGGGCACGGCGGCGGTCGCTGCGGGAGCGGCGGCCAGGGTGAGGGTAGATCCCGCGACTGCGGCGAGCGCGAGCATCGCGACGGCACGGAAGGCGGGGCGGCGACGGGAGGTCGATCGCATGACAGGACTCGCTTCTTCGGATGAAGGGACGTTCTCTTCTGTGGGGGCCGGGGCGGGTTCTGCGCCCCGGGATGCACGGCGGATCATCGCGCGACCGCCGGCCCGTAGACCTCGACCTCGGACAGCGACATCCAGGTGGCGTCCGACTTGTGCGTGATGATCACGCGCACGCCGGTCGCGACGACGGCCTCGCCGGTGACCTCGAGGCGCAGCTGCGGGGTCGTGTTGACGTACGGCCAGGCCTGGGAGCCCGCGGGGAGGTCCACCCATCCGCCGGTGAGCGTGCGGTACTGCACCGTCACGCCGCCGACGTTGTCGCGCCCGCCGATGTCGAACACCGAGGCGCCGGTCACCTGACGGGGCTCGTCGAAGAAGAACGACACCGTGTTGGGGTTGACGCGGTTGACCGCTCCGCCGGCACGCCAGTCGTCGAAGCCCTGGACGTTGCGGTTGCCGTCGATGAGGCCGAACGAGCCGCCGTTCATGTGCGTGTAGTCGTAGTGCACGCCGCCCTGCCGCAGCAGGTTGACCGTGGTCGCGGGCTGCACGGTGATCGTGAGGGTGGCCGAGAAGCCGAGACCGGCGATGCCGGGCACGATGACGGTGCCGGCCGCGGCGAAGTCGGCATCCGACACCCGCGCCCAGTCCCAGGTCACGGGGGCGGTGACGCTCTGGTCGCTGCCCGACACGGCGCGCGAGACGGTGCGCGGCGCACGCATCTGCAGTTCCTTGATCGTGACACCCGCCGGTGCCGAGAGGGCGGCGGCCACCTCCGACTGCAGGGAGCCCACGGTGTAGACGGCCTCGACGGCGACGGTCTCGCCGAAGTAGCCGGCAGCGCTGCCCGGCACGGTGACGGTGCCCTCGGCATCCCACGCGGATGCGGCGGGCACCTCCCACACGATCGGCGACAGCGTCGCGCGGCGACCCCACGGGTAGGTCGCGGTGAGGGTGCGCGGGAGGCTCGGCGCCAGGCCCCGCTCGGTCACCCCGGTGACGGGGGGCACCGCGGCGGTGAGCGGGTGGACGCGCCACTGCTGCACCGCGGCCGTGCCGGCGTCGTACGTCTGCACCTCGGAGCCGTCCGCGGTCTTCCAGTTGTAGAGGTCGAGACCGGCGACGCGTCCTCCGCTGTCGCGCTGCACGTTGTGGAAGTAGCTGACACCGTTGGCGCCGGCGACGACGGTCCACTGCGCGTAGGGGTCGACGGCGGCCTGGTCGATCGTGACGTCACGGAGGGCCAGGTAACGCTCGTTCGGGTCGCCGTTGGTACGGCGGGCGAGCACGCGGCCGTCGGGAGCGACGATCACGAAGGTGTTCGCGGCGCCCGTGACCGGGTAGAACGTCACGGCCTGCGCCTGCAGCGGCCCGGGGGTCGTGGCCAGCGTGAAGACGGCGGCTTCGGCGGTCCAGGTGGCACCGGCGGGCCCGGTCTGCTGCGCCGCCTCGTTGCCGAGCTCGATGACCTTGCCCGGCGCGTGGACGCTCTCGATGAGCGTGAGCTGCGGCTCGCCGACCAGATCGGATGCGGCGGCCTCGGCCACCCGCGCGGCGGGGGCGGCGCTCGCGCGCTCGGTGAGGCCTGTGGTCACCGCGGTGATCACGCCGTGCGCGGGAACGCTCAGCGAGACGACCCCCGCCGCGCCGACGGCGACCGGCGCGGCGGCGACCAGGGCACCCGCCGCGTCCGCGGCGTGGACGGTCGTCACGGCGCCGGCCGGCTCGGCGAAGGAGCGCAGGTCGATGTCGACGGAGGCCGGGCTCGTGGTGGGGTTGGCGTACACGACGCTCGCCGTGCCGGCGCTGTACGCGACGAGGGCGCGGTCGGTGCTGCCGGCCGCGGCGAGCACCGTCGATCCGGCGGGCACCAGGTCGGCGAAGTGGGAGCGCACGAGCGCTGCCGAGGCGGGCAGGCTGTCGGCCGCGAAGGCCGCGGAGCCGCCGGTGCGCGCCTCGGCGATGACCTGCTGGGCGAGGGCGGCTGTGAGCGCCGGGTCGGTGGCGGCCGCATCCACGGCTGCGGGGGCGAACTCCGCCCAGGACGGGATCGTGCCGACCGCGGCGGACGGGTCGACGATCGCGACGTCCGTCTCGGGGGTGGCGAGGGAGGGGGCGGCGACGGCCACCGTGATCGCGAGGGCGGCCGCGGTCGCGACGGCGCCTCTGATCACACGACGGGAGGGGAGCTTCATGGCGGGGCGGGGTCCTTTCGAGCGGGCCTCGGACGGCCTCGGGCAGGCCGCCGAGAAAGCTAACGCGGTCGGATGTCGCCCGGGGACGCCGCGGTGAACGCCCGGAGAACGATTGCCCACGCGGCGGTGTTCACGTCAACACGCGCGAGGTGTGCGACGCTGTTCCCATGCGGATCGCACTGACGGGATCATCGGGAAAGCTCGGACGAGTGGTGGCGCGCGAACTGCGCGACGCCGGACACCGGGTCATCGGGCTGGACGTCGTGGGCGAACGGGGCCCCGACTTCGTCCAGGTCGACCTCACCGACTACGGGCAGGTGGTCGACGCGCTCGGCAGCGTCGGCGATCGGCACGACGGTGTCGACGCCGTGGTGCACCTGGGCGCGATCCCGGCCCCCGGCATCCGCGCGGATGTGGCCGTGTTCCACAACAACATGGCGGCGACGTTCAACGTGTTCCACGCGGCGACGCGGCTCGGCATCGACCGGATCGTCGCCGCATCCAGCGAGACCGTGCAGGGTCTGCCGTTCGACGTCCCGCCGCCCTACCTGCCGGTCGACGAGGAGTACCCCGCGCGACCCGAATCGGTCTACTCGCTCGTGAAGACCCTCGAGGAGCAGCTGGCGATCGAGCTCGTGCGGTGGCACCCGCAGCTCTCGATCACGGCGCTGCGCTTCTCGAACGTCATGGTCCCCGAGGACTACGCCGAGTTCCCCTCGTTCGACGCGGATGTCCGCGCGCGCAAGTGGAACCTCTGGAGCTACATCGACGCGCGCGACGGCGCGCACGCCGTGCTGCGCGCCCTCGAGGTGGCCCCGGCCGGCTTCGACCGCTTCCTCATCGCCTCCCCCGACACGGTCATGAGCCGCCCCAACGCCGAGCTGGTGGCCGAGGTCTTCCCGGGCGTCGAGATCCGCGGGGAGCTGGGCGTGAACGACAGCCTGTTCTCGACGGCGAAGGCGCAGCGCCTGCTCGGCTACCGCCCGCAGCACTCCTGGCGCGACGAGGTCTGACAGAGCGACTGACAGGGCCCCGCGCCCGGCATCCGCTCGTTTCTCGGAGAATCGCGCGTTTCTCGGAGGATCCCGCCCGAATCCTCCGAGAACGGCGGCATTCTCCGAGAGATCCGCGGCGCGCAGGCGCCCGCACGGGGGCACCGGAAGCCCGTAAAGGGTTTCGCGGCTTTCGTGAGCCGCCGCTCAGCGGCGGGCGATGGTGGAACCGCGGATGATGAGGCGCACCAGGGTGTGATGGGTGCCCGCGCCGATGTCGACGCCGTCGATGGCGTCGAAGACGCGCTGCGCCGCGTGGCGGCCCAGCTGCTGCAGGTTGGCGTCGATGCTCGTGATCTCGGGGCGCGACCCCGTCGCGAGCAGCTCCCAGTTGTCGTAGCCGATGACGGCGAGGTCGTCGGGCACCCGCCGCCCCAGGTCCCGCGCCGTGTCGAGCACGCCGCGGGCGATCTGGTCGGATCCGCAGAAGATCGCGTCGACGTCCGGATGCTGCGCCAACAGCATGGCGGCGGCGTCGCGCCCCCAGTGCTCGCTCCATCCCGAGAACATCGGTTCGCCGACCAGCGCGAGCCCCGCCGCCTCCAGCGCCGCCCTGGCCCCGGCGAGGCGGTCCTGCGCCGCCGCGTACAGCGGGTCGCCCGTGATGTGGGCGATCCGGCGGCGTCCGGTGGCGAGCAGGTGCTCGATCGCCAGCCGTCCGCCCGCGTAGTTGTCGGGCGTCAGTGAGAGATCGCGCGGGTCGTCGGAGGGCGAGTAGGCGTAGACGACGGGGACGGGGATGTCGGGACCCAGCGACGGCCGCGGATCGGTCTGCCGCCCGACGACGATGATCCCGTCGACCCGTCGGCTCAGCAGCGCCCGCAGGTGGTGCTGCTCGCGGATCGCGTCGCCGCGCGCGTCGCACAGGAAGACGTTGACCTGACCCGCACCGAAGGCGTCCTCGGCACCCGACAGGATCGGGATCATGAAGCGGCCCTCGAGGTCGCTCGTGAGCAGCCCGACGGTGCCGGTGCGCCCCGCCAGCAGCCCGCGCGCCATCGCGTTGGGCGTGAAGGTGAGCTCCTCCGCCGCCTCGGTGACCCGCTTGCGGGTGGCGGGGGCCACATCCCCCCGGCCGTTGAGCGCCTTGGACGCGGTGGCGATCGACACGCCCGCACGCCGCGCGACGTCGCTCAGCGTGGACGCGCGTGCGCCGCCTTCGCTCGGTGCCATCGAAATCTCCGTTATCCAACTGTGACCGACGATGCATCTTGACCACCGCCTCGAGTCAGGATAGCTTCCCGAAAGGGATTTCGCTCGTTTCGATAATCCCGACCCGAACCACAGCGGTACGAGTCCGGCTACGCCGCCGGACCCGCTCGACGAAGAGCAAGAGGAGAACGCAATGACTCAACCCCGACGCCGCACTGTGCTGCGGACGATGACGTCGATCGTCGCCGCCGGAGTGCTGGTGGGCAGCCTCGCCGGATGCGCCGCCGGAAGCGGCGGCACCACCGCGCCCGAGGACATCCCCGCCGAGGGCATCGACGACGGCTCGACGCTCACGCTCTGGACCCGCGCCCCGATGGAGCGCCAGGCGAAGCTCCTCGTCGAGGCCTACAACGCCAGCCACGAGAACCAGGTCGAGCTCACGGTCGTCCCCAACGACGACTACGTCGCCAAGGTGGGCGCCGCCGCCGGCTCGGGCGGCCTGCCCGACCTGTTCGCCGCCGACATCGTGTACGTGCCCAACTGGGTGGAGCAGGGCCTGTTCCAGGACATCACCGCGCAGATCGACCAGCTCGACTACAAGGCCGACATCAACCAGGGCCACCTCTCGGCCGGCACCTACGAGGGCGGCGAGTACGTCCTGCCCTTCGTCCTCGACCTGTCGATGCTGATGTGGAACAAGGAGCTGTTCACCGAGGCGGGCCTCGACCCCGAGAAGGCACCGGCCACGCTCGAGGAGTTCGCCGAGGCGGCCAAGGCCGTCCAGGCGCTCGGCAAGGACGGCGTCTCGGGCACCTCCACCGGACTCAACTGCGGCGGCTGCCTGCTGTTCACCTGGTTCCCGACGATCTGGGCCTCGGGCGCCGAGGTGCTGAACCCCGAGGGCACCGAGTCGCTGCTGGCCAGCGACACCGCCAAGGACGTCTACAGCATCTGGCAGGACCTCTACGAGGCCGGCGCGATCGCGCCCGGCTCGGAGGAGGAGACCGGCGCGACGTGGGTCGCCCAGTTCCAGGAGGGCAACGTCGGCATCATGCCGTACCCCGCGACCCTCCTCTCGGGTCTCGAGTTCGACGCGGGCGTCGCGGGCCTGCCCGGCCTCGAGGGCGGCGCGTCGACCTTCGCGGGCGGCGACGGCATCGGCATCTCGAAGGACTCGAAGCTCTCGGCGCAGGCCTGGAACTTCCTGCAGTGGATGATGTCCGAGGACGCCCAGGTCGAGGTTCTCGCCAAGGACGGCAACGCCGTGTCCCGCGTCGATCTCGCGAACAACGAGTACGCCGCCGCCGACCCGCGTCTGGTCACGATCAACGAGGTCGCCGGCGAGGGCTCGACCCCCGTCGCGATCAACTTCCAGCAGGCGTTCAACGCTCCCGGCAGCCCCTGGCTCGCGCTCGTGCGCGGCGCCGTGATGGGTGACGGCGCGGAGATCGACAGCGACAACGACGAGATCACCGCGATCCTCGGCCAGTAATCCCTCTCCCGGCGGGGCGCGTCGTCCGGCGCGCCCCGCCGGCCCTTCTCCCTAGGAGCGACGTGGCCCTCTCCCCTCCCCTCCGGCGTCTGCGGGTACGCCCCGCGCGCTCCGCGCTCGGCGGCCCTCTGCAGGGCTGGCTGTACGCGGCCCCCACCGCCCTGTTCGTCATCGCCCTCTTCCTCATCCCGCTCGTGCTCGTGCTGCAGATGTCGGGGTCGGACTGGCCGCTGCTGCGCGGCAACATGGGTCCGAACTTCCCCGAGAACTACGTGGATGCGGTCAACCTCCGCCTGTTCTGGGACGCCATCGGCTTCACGCTGCTGTACACCGCGATCACGACCGTGCTGCTGCTGGGCCTCGGGCTCGGCCTCGCGCTGCTCGTGCAGGAGTCCACGGCGTGGAAGGGGTTCCTCCGCACCGCGTTCCTGCTACCGAGCGCGCTCGGTCTCGCCTCGGCATCCCTGCTGTTCTACGTGCTGTACTCGCCCTTCGCGGGTCCGTTCGCCGACCTGATGGCGTCGTGGGGCATCACGTTCCTCGGCACCCCCGAGGGGGCGCTGTGGTCCACGGTCTTCCTCGTGGTGTGGCGCTACGCCGGCTTCTACATGCTGCTCATGCTCGTGGGCCTGCAGGGCATCCCCGACGACGTCTTCGAGGCCGCGCGCATCGACGGCGCCTCCCGCTGGCAGACCTTCCGGCACATCACCATGCCGCTGCTGCGCCCGACGTTCGCGCTCACCACCGTCATGTGCGTCACCGGCTCGCTGCTGGCGTTCGACCAGTTCTACATCCTCACCAAGGGCGGGCCCGACAACAGCACGATGACGATCGTGCAGCTCATCTACAACGTCGCCTTCCAGGGGCAGAACAGCCTCGGGATCGCCGGCGCCCTGTCGGTCATCGTCCTGGCGGCCCTCATCGTCATCAACGTCGTCCAGCTGCGGGCGTTCCGCAAGCCCGAGGAGGCCTGAGCCATGGTCACGACCGAATCGACGTCGACCCGCGTCATCACCGCACCGCATCTGCGGGGCACCCCGCCCAGGCGCAGCCCGCAGGCGCAGCGCCTGCTCTGGGGCATCCCGTCGGTGGTGTTCACGGGTGCGCTGGCGATCATCTTCCTCTACCCGCTCGTGTGGACGACCGTCGCGTCGTTCAGCCCGCAGGCGGGCACCAGCCAGACCGACGGATGGGGCCTGGGCAACTACGCGTCGTTGGCGAACTTCCAGGCCGGCATCTGGACGTACCTCGGCAACTCGCTGTTCGTGTCGCTGCTGACGGTGACGCTGACGCTGCTGACCTCCTTCCTGGGCGGCTACGCGTTCGCGCGCTTCCAGTTCCCGGGCAAGAACCTGCTGTTCCTGCTCGTGCTGGCGATCCTGATGGTCCCGTACGCGACGCTCCTCATCCCGCTCTACGTGATCCTCAACGCGATCGGGCTGCAGAACTCGCTCGTCGGCGTCGCCCTGGTGCTGACCATGTTCCAGCTCCCGTTCTCGATGTTCATGATGCGCATCTCGTTCGAGTCGATCCCGCGCGAGATGGATGAGGCCGCCCTCGTGGACGGCTGCAACAGCCTCAGCGCCCTGTGGCGCGTGCTGCTTCCCGCCGTCAAGCCTGGACTCATCACCGTCGGCCTCTTCGCGTTCCTGACCGCGTGGAACGACTTCATCGCCCCGCTCATCCTCATCAACGACACCAACCGGATGACGCTGCCCCTGGCGGTCGCCAACCTCCGCGGTCAGGTGATGGGCGTCGTCGACTACGGAGCCACAGAGGCGGGGGTCGTCGTGCTGGCGCTGCCCTGCGTCCTGCTCTTCCTGATCCTCCAGCGTCACTACGTCCGCGGCTTCATGTCCGGCGCTTTCAAGGGATGACCATGACCCTCACCACATCCGCACCCGCCACCACCCCCGCCCCGGTCGCCGCCCCCGCCGTGCCTTCGCGCGGGCGGCTGCGCCCGCTCGGGCTCGGCGAGGCGCGCATCATCGGCGGCTTCTGGGGCGAGCGCCAGCGCGTGAACGCCGCGAACACCCTGGCCCACATCCGCGGCCGGCTCGAGTCGGAGGGCTGGCTCGGGAACTTCGACCTCGCCGCGGCGGGCACCCTGCCCGACGGGCGCCGCGGTCGGGAGTTCGCCGACTCCGAGGTCTACAAGTACCTCGAGGCGCTCTCGTGGGAGATCGGCCGTTCGGGCAGCGCCGCGCTCGAGGAGGACCTCCGCGCGGTGACCGCCCGGATCGCCGCCGCGCAAGAGCCGGACGGCTACCTCAACACCCGCTTCGGCCGCCCGGGCCAGGAGCCCCGCTGGTCGGATCTCGAATGGGGCCACGAGCTGTACTGCCTGGGCCACCTGTTCCAGGCGGCCGTCGCGCGGGTGCGCACGCACCCCGAGGCGACCGACGGGCTCGTCGACGTCGCCCGCCGGGCGGCGGATCTGGTCTGCACGGTGTTCGGCGCCGACGGCAACCAGGGCGTCTGCGGCCACCCCGAGATCGAGGTGGGGCTCGCCGAGCTCGGCCGTGCCCTCGGCGAGCAGCGGTATCTGACCCAGGCGCAGCTCTTCGTCGATCGCCGCGGCCGGGCCACGCTGGCCGACATCGAGTGGGGACGCGTGTACTTCCAGGACGACGTGCCGGTGCGCGACGCCGAGGCGCTACGCGGCCACGCGGTGCGCGCCAACTACCTCGCGGCCGGAGCGGTCGACGTGGCCGTCGAGAACGACGACGACGCCCTCCTCGATGCCCTCCGCGAGCAGTGGGCGCGCACGCGCGGACGCCGGACCTACATCACCGGCGGCCAGGGCTCGCATCACCAGGACGAGGCCTTCGGCGACGACTGGGAGCTGCCGCCGGACCGGGCCTACTCCGAGACGTGCGCCGGCATCGGCTCGATCATGTTCTCGTGGCGGATGCTGCTCGCCGAGGGCGACGCCGGCTACGCCGACCTGATCGAGCGCACGCTGTTCAACGTCGTGGCGACCTCGCCGAGCGCGGACGGACGGGCGTTCTTCTACGCCAACACGCTGCATCAGCGGGTGCCCGGGCTGCCCGCCGACCCGGAGGGCACGTCGCCCCGGGCGTCGTCATCGCTGCGCGCACCCTGGTTCGACGTCTCGTGCTGCCCGCCCAACGTGGCGCGCACGCTCGCCAGCCTCGATGCGTACGTCGCCACCCGCGACACCGATGGCGTGCAGGTGCATCAGTTCGCGCCCGCCGAGATCCGCACGACGCTCGACGACGGCCGGAGGATCGCGGTCGACATCGAGACGGACTACCCGTCCTCCGGGACGGTGCGGTTCGTCGTGCGCGAGAGCGCAGACGACCCGTGGACGTTGACGCTGCGCGTGCCGGCGTGGGCGGCGGGCGCGACCGTGCGGATCGGCGACGGTCCGAGCGAGGAGTCGCAGCCCGGCGCGGTCTCCGTCCGCCGGGCGTTCGCGGCGGGGGACGTCGTGGAGCTGACCCTCCCCCTCGCCCCGCGATTCAGCCACCCCGCGGCCGAGATCGACGCCGTGCGGGGGACCGTGGCCGTGGAACGCGGGCCGGAGGTGCTCGCCGTGGAGTCGGTGGACCTCCCCGCCGAGGGCGATGTGGCCGGCGTCGTGATCGACGCCCGGACGGCCCCCGTCGAGCGTGACGGCCGCGTCTGGGTGCGGGCCGGGGTGCGCCCCGAGCCCACCCCGCGCTGGCCCTACGGAGAGCACCGCAGCGAGCCGGCCGCGATGGTCGAGGTGCCCCTCGTGGCGTACCACGACTGGGCGAACCGCGGACCGTCGACGATGCGGGTGTGGCTCCCGACGGCCTAGATCCCCCGCACGGACATCGGAGAATCGCGCCGTTCTCGGAGGATCTCGCCGGATTCCTCCGAGAACGGGCGATATCTCCGAGAAGAGTGCGCGCGTCCCGCCTCCCGCGTCAGGGGGTGGGACGACCTCCGCGCCAGGGGCGGAAGCTCGGGATGGGGATGGGTTTGCTGATCGGATGCGTGGCGCCCGCCTCGATGTGGGGCGCGTTGCCGGGCGCGGAGCCCGACCGGCCGAAGCGACGCTCGAACTCGATCCGCGACTCGTCCTCGAAGTAGTCCGCGTCGTCGCGCAGATCGAAGGCGTCTGCGTCTCCTCGCGGGACGTCGCCGTCGGCGCTGGGCCTCGGGCCGTCCATCGTGTTGCTGCCGTTCACGGCTCGTCCTTTCCCGAGCACGCGCCGGGGGGACGCACGCTCTACCGAATGAGGCGTCGTGCGCCGGCGTGCTGCGAGTACCGCTGATGCCGGACGACCGCCTGCGGTGTCCTCACGGTAGGTCGGCCCGCCCCATCCGCAAGGGGGCTTGCCATCTCGCGACGGGTGGTCTACTCGCGCCCGGGCGCCCGTCAGCGCCGGCGCACCATCGAGACGATCACGGCGGCGAGCATGCCGAGCGCCGTTCCGATGGTGTTGGCCACCACATCCATGATGCTCGCCGTGCGCTCGGCGAGCAGCTCGCCCTGGATGAGCTCGATCGTGAGGGTGACGGCGATGCCGATCGGCAGCACGAGCAGCCGGGCGCGGTCGAGCACGACCGTCAGCAGCCAACCGAACGGCACGAAGTACACGATGTTGGCACTGAACTCGATGCGCCCGTACGTCGCCCAGGGGAACATCGTCTCGATGCGGTGCAGCAGGCCGACGGCGCCGCGGTCGACCGGCTCGGGCCAGAAGGCGATGAGCGCGGCGACGACCAGGTAGAGCGCCAGCAGCACCATGGCGATGCGGCGCTCGCGCCCCGAGACCGCGGGACGCGCCGCGGGCACCGTGGGCGACGAGGTCATCCTCCGACCGTAACCGCCCCGTGTGTCAGCGCTGTGACGCGGCGGCGAGCGCCGCGGCCTCCTCCCACGTGCTCGCGCCGGTCGCGAAGGCGCCGCGGTACCGCGCGGCCGGATGACGCTCGTTCAACCGCGGGGCGCCGAACAGCTTCTGCCGCAGCGGACCCGGTGCGTACTCCGACTGCGCGAGGCCGCGCTCGCGCAGCACGGGCAGGACCTTCTCGGCGAACTCCTCGAACGAGCCGGGCAGCACCCAGTTGATGACGTTGATGCCGTCGACCCCCGCGGCCTGCCACTCCTGGAGGCGGTCGGCGATCTGCTCGGGGGTGCCGACCACGCGGGCGCGGCCCCGCCCGATCGTGGCGATGTCGCGGACGGTCGGCTCGCGATCGGTGACCGCCTGCGAGACCCAGCTGAGGAAGCCGCGCGCCGTGTTGGTGTCGATGTCCTTCACGGGCGTGTCGGGCGGGTAGACCCGGCCGGTCTTGTCGACCAGAGCCGAGTGCGCGAGGTAGCCCTCGTCGCTCGTGTACCGCGCGTACTCGTCGGCCTTGCGGTGCGCCTCCTCCTCGGTGTCGCCGATGATGAAGCTCAGCCCCTGGAAGAACTTGATGTCGTCGGCCCGGCGCCCCGCGGCCACGGCCAGCGCCCGCGTCTCCTCGATCTGCCGGCGCGCGATCTCGGGGGTCGGGGCGATGATGAACGTCGCCTCGGCGTGGGCGGCGGCGAAGGCCCGGCCCGATGCCGACGAGCCGGCCTGGAAGAGCAGGGGCGTGCGCTGCGGCGACGGGGCGGGGAGGTGCGGGCCCTCCACGCGGTAGCGCTCGCCCTCGTGGTAGATCTTGTGGATCTTCGTCGGGTCGGCGTACACGCCGCGCTCGCGGTCCTTGGGCAGGGCGTCCTCATCCCACGAGCCCTCCCAGAGCTTGTACGCCACGTCCACGTACTCCTCGGCCCACCGGTAGCGCTCGGCGTGATCGGTGAGCTGGGGCAGCCCGAAGTTGCGGGCGCCGTTGTCCTGCGTGCCGGTGACGATGTTCCAGGCGATCCGGCCCCGCGAGATGTGGTCGAGGGTCGAGACCTGGCGGGCGAAGTTGAACGGATGGTTCTGGGCCACGTTCGAGGTGAGCGCCAGACCGATCTCGCGCGTCGAGACGGCGAGCGCCCCCAGCAGCACGGTCGGGTCGTTGCTCGGGATCTGCAGGCCGTGCCGCGCGTAGACGTCGAAGTCCGCGTCGGCGTCGCCGTAGAGGCCGGTGACGTCGGCGAAGAACATGGCGTCGAACCGCGCCTCCTCGAGCAGCTGCGCGAGCGAGATCCACAGATCGACGTTCTCGAAGTCGACCTGCCCGGCATCCGGACGACGCCAGTGCCCGTGCTGGATGTGGGAGTTCGTGTTCATCACGAACGCGTTGAAGTGCAGGGGGCGGACGGGTTCGGTCATCGGTTCTCTCCGGGGGCGTCGGGGGCGGGCGTGTCGAGTGCGGGCAGCGCTCGCACCAGTTCCTGCGTGTAGGGCTCGGCGGGACGCGTGAAGATCTGCTCCGACGTGCCCTGTTCCACGACCACGCCGTCCTTCATCACCAGCACGTGATCGCTCATGTGGTGGATGACGCCGAGGTCGTGCGAGATGAAGAGGTAGCTGAGGCCGTAGTCGTCCTGCAGGCTCACCAACAGGTCGAGGATCTGCGCCTGCACCGACACATCCAACGCCGACACCGCCTCGTCGAGCACGATGATCTCCGGCGACGACGCGAGGGCGCGCGCGATCGCGATGCGCTGACGCTGCCCGCCCGACAGCCGCAGCGGCGAGCGCCGGCGCACCTCGGGCGGCAGCGCCACCTGGGCCAGCAGGTCGCCCACGCGGGCCCG
The DNA here is from genome assembly GCF_040685095.1 of Microbacterium sp. NPDC089189. Taxonomy (NCBI): domain Bacteria; kingdom Bacillati; phylum Actinomycetota; class Actinomycetes; order Micrococcales; family Microbacteriaceae; genus Microbacterium; species Microbacterium sp. NPDC089189. The sequence continues at coordinate 54,781 of NZ_JBFBHG010000007.1, read as the reverse complement.
GCGCTCGGGGGCGGTGAGCCCCGCATCCGCCGGGATCGCATCGAGCAGGATCCGCTCCGTGCTCCACCGCGGGTCGAAGGAGCTCAGCGGGTCCTGGTAGACCACCGCGATCCGCGACCGGGCGGGGCGACGGCGGCGTTCGGGCAGCGCGGACCAGGGCCGCCCGAGCAGTCGCACCTCGCCCGCATCCGCCTCGTCGAGCGCGAGGGCGAGGCGTGCCGTGGTGCTCTTGCCCGAGCCCGACTCCCCCACGATGCCGAGGGTCTCGCCGCGTCGCAGCACGAAGGACACGTCGTCGACGGCGCGGGTGCGCGACCCGTCGGGCGCGGTGAAGTGCTTGACGAGGTGCGTCGCCTCGAGCACGGGCGCGGCGCCGTCCTCGTGCGGCGCCTGGTCCGGCGTCTCCTCCGCGCGCTCGCGCGGCAGATGCAGGTTCGGCGGGGCGGGCACCTGCGGCGCCAGCCGCTCCCCCCGGGTGTGACCGCCGGGGACGGCGGCGATGAGGCTGCGCGTGTACGGGTGCGCCGGATGCGTCAGCACCTGCGCTGCGGGACCCTGCTCGACGACCTCGCCGCCGCTCATGACCAGGATCTGGTCGGCGAGCTGAGCGACCACCGACAGGTCGTGGCTGATGAGAACGAGCGCCGACCCGCGGGCCTTCATGTCGGCCAGGAGCGACAGCACCTGCGCCTGCACCGTGACATCGAGCGCCGTGGTGGGCTCGTCCGCGATGACCAGCTCGGGATCGAGTGCGATCGCCGAGGCGATGAGGGCGCGCTGGCGGAGACCGCCCGACAACGCACCGGGACGCTGCCGGGCGCGACGCTCGGGCGCGGGCACGTCGACGCTCGCGAGCAGATCCACGGCCTTCCGTCGCCGGGCCGAGCGGTCGCGCCAGCCGTGCAGCCGCAGGGCCTCCTCGATCTCGCGCCCGACGGGGCGGAGCGGATCGAGCGAGACGAGGGCGTCCTGCTGGATGAAGCCGATCCGCCGTCCGCGGATGCGGCGCCATCCCGCCGCGCTCTGCCGACGCAGGTCGACGTCGCCGAGGCGGATGTCGCCGCGCTCGACCACGGCACCGGCACCGGTGAGGCCGACGAGGGTCCGGGCGGTCACGCTCTTGCCCGAGCCCGATTCGCCGACGATCGCCACGCACTCGCCGGCCCGGAGGTCGAACGACACGTCCTGCACGACCGTCCGCACCTCGCCCTGACGGCCGAAGCCGACCCGCAGGCCCGAGACGGCGAGGCGGACCTCGCGCTCGGCGGCGGCCACGGCATCCACACGTTCCTGGGTCAACGACATGTCACTCCCCGTTCTCGAGGCGGTTCTGCACGTGCTGCCCGACCGTGGTGGCGGTGAGGGCGAGCACGAGGATGACCAGTCCCGGGATGAAGGTCAGCCACGGCGCCTGCAGCAGGTACGCGCGCCCGGCGTCGAGCAGGGCGCCCCACTCGGACGAGGGCGGGGCGACGCCGAGCCCGAGGAACGACAGCCCCGACGCCCAGACGATCGACTGCCCGACCGACATCGTGAAGATGGCGATGAGCGGGCGCATGGCGTTAGGCAGGATGTGCTGGCGGACGATCCGCCCCCGCCCGTGTCCGAGTGCTCGCGCGGCCTCGACGTAGCCGGCGTTCTTGGCCGAGAGGATCTGCCCGCGCACCATGCGGGCGTAGCCGGGCGCGGTGCTGAGGCCGACGGCCAGGATCGCGGTGCCCGCCGACGGGCCGAGGATCGCCACGAGCAACAGCGCGAACAACAGGATGGGGAAGGCGAACGCCACCTCGATGATGCGTCCGACCACGGCCGACACCACGCGTCCGCCGAGCGCCGCGGCCGCGCCGAAGACGATCGCGAGGACGAGCGCGAGCCCGGCCGCTCCCACACCGATCGACAGCGACTCCCGGGTGCCGTACACGACCCGGCTGTAGAGGTCGCGGCCGGCCTCGTCGGTGCCGAACCAGAACTGCCACGACGGCGGCCGGAGGGCGTTCGCAAAATCCTGCCCGGTCGGCGAGTGCGTCGCGAGGGCGGCGGGCGCGAACGCCGCCACCAGGAACAGCGCGAGCACCACGAGCGAGAGCACGAGCCCCCACGGGAGGGTGCGCAGGCGCCGCCGACCGGCGGCCCCTCGCGCACCGACGACGGTCTCGGCGGTCATGTCGTGATCCTCGGGTCGATGAGCGAGTAGGCGATGTCGACGAGCACGTTGGCGACGACGTAGATGAGCGCCACGAGCACCACGATCCCCGTGACGACGGGCAGGTCCTGCGTGCTCACGGCGGTCACGAGCGTGTCGCCGATGCCGGGGCGGGAGAAGATCGACTCCACGATCACCGCGCCCGAGATCGTGGCGCCCAGCGCCCATCCGGTGAGCGTGATCGCCGGGATGGAGGCGTGCCGCAGCACGTGGCGCAGCCGGATCGCGAGGTCGCCCATCCCCCTCATCCGCGCGCTCAGGACGAAGGGCTGCTCGAGGGCCCGCTCGAACTCGGTGCGGGTGGCCTGCCCCATGAACCCCGCGAGCGGGATCGCCAGGGTCAGCGCCGGCAGGACGAGGCCCGCGATGCCGGTGCCGCCCATCACCGGGAACCACCGCAGCTGCAGCGCGAACACGAGCAGCAGCAGGATCCCCAGCCAGTAGGGAGGCATTCCCGCCACCGCGGTGTCGACGGCGGAGCCCAGGGCCCGGATGCGGGGCGCCCGCCCCGCGGTCAGCACCACCCAGACCGTCATGAGCACCCAGGCGAGCGCGATGCCGCTGAGGGTGAGCACGAGGGTGGCGCCCAGCTGCTCCGAGATGATGTTCCACACCGGCCGGAACTGCTGGTACGAGGTGCCGAGGTCTCCCCGCAGCAGCCCGCCGAGGTACCCCAGGTACTGCACGATCACGGGATCGTGCAGACCGTACTGCTGGATGATCGGGGCGAGCTCCTCGGCCGTGCGCTGCTGCGCCTGGCCGGTGCGGATGTTGAGGATGGCGGTCGCCCGGTCTCCCGGCAGCGCGAGCTGCGCGAGGAACGCGGCGGTCGCCGCACCCCACAGCACCACGACGGCGCTGACGAGACTTCCGAGGATGCGGGTGGCCCGCCGACGGGTGCGGGTGCCGCGGGCGCGGGACTCGTCCGCGCGCGCGTCGTCCGCGATCGTCTCACTGAACGAGGTAAGCGTCATAGAACGTCGGTCCCCCCTGTGCGTTCTCCTGCCAGAGGTCCTTGAGCGACGGGCTGACCGCCAGCGTGCTCAGCCGGTCGTAGAGACCGACCGACGTCGCGTGCTCGGCGATGTAGTCCTGCGCCTCGCGGTACAGCGCGTCCTGCGCCGCCGGGTCGGCCTCGCCGTTGGCCGCGAGGATGAGACGTTCCAGCTCGGGGTCGTTGTAGAAGGCGCTGTTGGAGAAGTTGGGGCTCTCCTCGGTGCTCGGACGCCAGTTGATGTACAGGATGCCGGCGTTGATCGCGGTCCAGTACCCGACCGAGAGGTCGTAGCTGTCGGGGGTGCTGTACCCGCCGCCCCAGAGCTCGGCCTGGCTGAGCGGCAGCAGGTCGACCTTGAACCCGGCGGCCTTGGCCTGCTCCTGCACGCCCTGGAGGATCGATGCCCCGTCGGTGTTGATGATGGATCCGGCGCCGTACGGCAGCAGCACCTCGAGGATCTCGCCGTCCTTGCGGCGGTACCCGTCGTCACCGACCTCGTCCCAACCGGCGGCGTCCAGCAGCTCCGCCGACTGGTCGGGGTCGTAGTCGTACCGGTTCGCCGCGTCCTCGCTGTAGGCGGGGGTCGTGCGGCTGACCGCGCCGTTGCCCTCGTAGGGGATGACGCCCTGCCCGATCGTGTCGACGATGCTCTCGCGATCGAGCGCGTACACGAACGCCTTCCGCACGTTCTCGTCCACGAACGGACCCTCGACCGTGTTGAACGAGATCTGCTGCGGCCGGCCGGCCGTGACGTACTTCTCGAGCGTGTAGCCCTCGTCATCCAGCGTCTGCCAGGAGGTCGCGGGCACGTCGTAGATCGCGTTCGCCTCGCCCGACTGCAGGGCGGCGACCCGGGTCGTCGGATCGGAGACGAAGCGCCAGTCGACCTTCTCGACATAGGCGGGGCCGGTGTGCCGGGCGTTGGCGGGCCACGAGGTGTAGTCGTCGTTGCGGGCGAGGATGACGTTCTGGCCGCGGTTCCACTCCTCGACGGTGAACGCACCCGATCCGATCGGCGCCTCGCAGTTCTCCTCGTCGGTGCGGGTGGCGAGGGCCTCGGCGGATTGGATGCCGAAGTAGCCCTGCGTGAGGTTCTCGACGAACCGCGCGTAGGGGCGCGACAGGTGCACCGCGAGGGTGACGTCGTCGACCGCCTCGGCGGACTCGTAGTACCCGCCGAGCCAGACCGCCGCGGTGCTGTTGCCGCCGTTCACCCAGTACTCGAAGTTGTCGGCCACCGCCTGCGCGTCGACCGGCGTCCCGTCGGTGAAGCTCACCCCGCTCTTGAGGGTGATCGTGTAGGTGAGGCCGTCGTCCGACACCGCCCAGTCCTCGGCGAGCCACGGCACGACCTCGCCGTTCTCGTCGAGCGAGAAGAGGCTGTCGAGCACCTGGTACGAGATGTAGGCCTGCTCGATCCAGCCGCCGAAGATGCACGACGGCTCCTGCTGGTGGGCGTACACGATCGTGCCGCCGTCGACCCGTTCGGCGTCGGCGGCGGGCTGCGCGGCGCCGGAGGCGCACCCGGTGAGGGCGACGAGCAGCGCCGCCGTGGCGGCGGTGGCCGGCAGCAGGGCGCGGCGGACGGAGGTGGGCCGGAGCCGAGTGGGGGACGTCATGCCAGCGAGCGTCGCAGCGTGCGGCCGGGCGCGCGCGGGCCCGCGTCGCCTGCCGTCACCCGGTGTCGCGTGCCGTCACCCGAGGTCACGCGCGGACACACGCGGGCGCGCCAGCGCGGGCGCCCGCTACCGTCAGCGCCCGCGGACCGCCCGCGCGATCGCGTCGACCGCCTCGACCAGCAGCGGCCGAGGGAGCGCCAGCACCATGCGCACGTGGCCCGCCGCGCCTGCGCCGCAGAGCGCGCCGTCGGTCAGGACGACGCCCGCCCGCTCGCGCAGGAACGCGGCCGGCGACGGATCGAGATCGAGCGCGGTGAGATCGATCCAGCCGAGGTACGTGCCCTCGGGCGGGGTGTACCCCGCCTCGGGCAGCCGATCGGCGAGCAGCTCGGCGAGCAGCCGCCGGTTGCCGTCGATGTAGTCGAGCGTGTCGTCCAGCCAGCCGGCGCCGTCGTCGTAGGCCGCCGTCGAGGCCACGACGCCCAGCGTCGACGCCCCGTGCACGACCGAGAAGCCGAACCGGCGGTAGAGGTCCTCGTCGGCGTCGTTCGAGGTGATGAGCTGCGCGGCTTTCAACCCGGGGATGTTCCAAGCCTTCGACGCGCTCGTGCCCGTGATCGTGTGCGCCGCCGTCGCGGCCGAGATCGACGCGTAGGGGATGTGGGCGCGCCCGTCGAACCGCACCGGCGCGTGGATCTCGTCGGCGAACACGCGCCCGCCGTGCCGTTCGACGACCGCGGCGATCGCCTCGAGCTCGGCGCGGTCGAGGACGGCGCCGGTGGGGTTCTGCGGGTTGCAGAGCACGAGGGTCCGCGCGCCCGCCGCGAACGCCCGGTCGATGCCCTCGAGGTCGTGCTGCCACCGCCCCTCCACGATGACGCCGGGCACCTCGATGACGGGATGACCGATCGCCGGCAGGTAGGTGAGGAACGGCATGTACGCCGGCGTCGGGACGATCACGGCGGACCCCTCGGGCGCGTAGTGGTCGACGGCCACGCCGAGCGCCGCGATCACATCGGCTACCGGGTGCACGCGCGCCGGGTCGACGTCCCATCCGTAGGAGCGCTGCATCCAGCCGGCGGTGGCACGTCCGAGCCGGTCGGCCAGGGCCGGCGACAGGTAGCCCAGGGTCTCCTCCGCCACCGCCCGCTGCAGGGCGGCGGTCACCGCGGGCGCGGTGCCGAAGTCCATCTCGGCGACCCACGCGCCGATGCTTCCCGGGTGCAGGCTCCACTTGCGGCTCTCGGGGCGATCGAGCTGGGCCCGGGTGCGCAGATCGTAGGGATGCGACATACGAAGAACGTAACCGCGATGCGGTCCTCGGCGCCTTCCAGATGCCGTAGTCTGTCATCCAGCAAGGGGAGTACTCCCGTCTGCGGTCGGCTCGTCAGTACGGATTCAACGTCGGATCCCGGGCCGCCGGTCCCGACCTCGTGTCGGGGCGGAGGAGACCTTGGCGTCATCTGCTGTACGCCGACACCCTTTGGAGCACTCCTATGCAGGTCACACCCCTGGTCTGGATCATCACGATCGCCGTGACGGTCATCTTCTTCGTGTTCGAGTTCTTCGTGCACGTACGAAAGCCACACGCGCCCACGATCCGCGAATCCGCCCTCTGGTCGGCGTTCTACATCGGCCTCGCGCTGGTGTTCGGCGTCGTGATCGGCCTCATCCCCGGCTGGGGCTGGGTCTTCAGCGGCGAGTACTTCGCCGGATACCTCACCGAGAAGGCGTTGTCGATCGACAACCTCTTCGTCTTCCTGATCGTCATGACCGGCTTCGCGGTGCCCAAGGTGTACCAGCAGAAGGTGCTGATGATCGGCATCGTCATCGCGCTCATCATGCGCGGTATCTTCATCGCCGTCGGCGCGACGCTCATCGAGAACTTCTCGTGGGTCTTCTACATCTTCGGCGCCCTGCTCTTCTTCCTCGCCTGGCAGCAGGTGCGCGGCGATCACGGCAGCGACCCGGCCAACAACGCCTTCATGCGGTTCGTGCGCCGCATCCTGCCCGTCAGCGACGAGTACAACGGCGACAAGCTCACCGTGAAGAAGAGCGGCAAGCGCTTCGTGACCCCGATGCTGCTGTGCATCGTGGCCATCGGCTTCATCGACCTGGTCTTCGCGCTCGACTCGATCCCCGCGATCTACGGCCTCACGAGCGAGCCGTACATCGTGCTGACGGCGAACGTGTTCGCCCTCATGGGTCTGCGCCAGCTGTTCTTCCTCATCGGCGGGCTCCTCGAGCGCCTGGTCTACCTCGCGCAGGGTCTGGCCGTCATCCTCGCCTTCATCGGTGTGAAGCTCGTCTTCCACGCCCTGCACGTCAACGAGCTGCCGTTCATCAACGGCGGTGAGCACGTCGAGTGGGTGCCCGAGATCCCGATCTGGTTCTCGCTGCTCTTCATCGGCGCGACGATCGCGGTCGCCACGATCGCGAGCCTCGTGAAGACGCGCGGCGACGCCGCCAAGAAGGACCGCGAGACGGTTCAGGGCGAGCCCATCGCCGCCGCCGAGAACGACGCCGACACCCACTGACCCGAGGAGGAGAGGACATGAGCGCGCTCAACCGACTCCTGGGACTCGCCGCCAAGGCACTGGGAGACAAGACCGCAGACCGTCCGCATCCGGGCGCCGGCGTCCCCGCGACGCCGCCTCCCGCGCGGCCCGCGAACGATCGGTACGTCCCCGGTCAGGGAGCATACGAACGGGGGCGCGGCGGCTCGTCCGTCACGCCGCCCGCCAGCGCTGCGAACGCCGCCGACCGGCAGGCCATCGCCCGCTACGACTATCTGCTGCAGACGGCCGACCCGCACCAGGTCGAGCTCGTCCACCGCGAGGCGTTCGCCCGCCTGACGCCCGCGCAGCGGGCGCAGGTGCAGGCGCGGATGCAGAGCGAGCTGCCCGCGCACGAGCAGCCGAGGTCGGCCGACCCGGCTGACCTCGCCCGTGCCGGAGCCCGCGCCGAGGCGCAGCGCCCCGGCGTGCTCCGCGGGCTCCTCGCCCGGGCGGGCGGGGGCCGCGGCGGACGCGGCGCCCTGGCCGGAGCGGGCATCGGAGCCGCGGGTGCGGTGGGCGGCGTCCTCGCCGCCGTCGCGGGCGGCGCCGTCATGAGCGCCGTCGCCGCGCCTCTGCTCGAGCAGGCGATGGGCATGGGCATCGACTTCGATCAGATCGCGTCGGGCATCGACCTGGATCAGATCGCGGGCGGGGTCGAGGGCTTCGCCGGCGGCGTCGAGGGGCTCGCCGGCGGTGCGGGCGAATACGCATCGGGGCTGGGCGAGCAGGTGTCGGGCATCGGCGAGCAGCTGTCGAACGGGTTCGAGCTGCCCGGGCTCGGCGACCTGTTCGGGCGCTGACCCGCGCGGGTCAGCAGAGCTCGAACGCGTACGCCGGGTCGCCGGGCGTGGTGAGGTCGCGGTCGCGCAGCACGAGCGACGCCGGCGAGGCCTCGTCCGCGCAGAGGTCGGCGAACGGTCGCGGCAGCGCATCCGTGTACTCGATCGAGATCACGTTCTTTCCGTAGACGTCGGCGTACGCACCGCACTCGTCGAACACGGCGCACTCCTCGACCACCGCGAAGTCGAAGCCGGCCTCGGCCCGCAGGCGCGCGGCATCCTCGGCCGCGTTCTTCTGCGCGGCGGCGAGCCCGACGGCGTGGGCGGCGTCGACGAGCGTGGCGGCCAGCGCCAGGTTGTCGTCGGCGTCGAGCATGCCGCTCGATCGCGTGTCGGTGTCGAGGTTGTCGAACTCGACGGCGTCGAACCCGGCCGCGGCGCAGTCCTCGATGAAGCCGGTGATCCGCTCGGCGATGGCGGCGCGGTTCTGTGCGCCGCGCGTGTCGAGCAGCGCCTCGTCGGGCCAGTCCGGGTCGATCACGTCCTCGCCGTCGACGCGCAGCACGAGGTCGTCGGGCCAGTCCCCGCGCTCGCCCGGCTGGGTCTGGAAGCCGTTGAGGTAGCAGATGGAGTAGACGTCCGGCGCGGGCTCGGCGGTGCGATCCCGGGCGACGATCCCCACGCGGGGGTCCGGGTCGTACGCCCCGCCGAGCTGGTAGTCGGGCGCCGCCCCCGCGGGCGGCAACGAGATCGACGCGGTCGCCTGGTCGCCGGGCGCGCTGCATCCGGTCAGCAGGATCGCCGCCGCGACGAGCATGGCGGCCGCGGCGGGCAGGAGGCGACGCGTCATGGCTCCATGATGCCGGGGATGAACCGACGCCGCGTCACGCCGTCGCGAGCACCGTGTCGGCGAGCGGCACCCGGGCCTCGAGCACGACGTCGCCGCCGCGCTGGACGACGCGCGCGTCACGCCCCAGGTGCGCGATCCCGCGACCGGCGTCGAGCGTCAGCGTGCGGGCGAGCACACCCCGCGAGCACACCTCGACCCGCAGGTCGTCGCCGCCGGGGTCGCGGCTGACATCCAACGTCGCCTGGCGCGCGCCCGAGTGCTTGACGGCGTTCACGAACCCCTCGGCGGCGACATCCGCCACCCGACGCGCCACGTCGCCGCAGGTGAGGGCGTCGCGCGCATCCCGCGTGATCCGCGTCGAGATCTCGAGGACGTGCGCCCAGGTAGCGAGCAGTTCGTCGAGCTCCGCCGCGCGGGCGAGCGCCGGCGGCGGAGCGAGCTCGATGTCATCGAGGGCCTGGCCCACCGCATCCGCGAACGCGTGCGCCTGGTCGGATGTCGCGGGTGCGTCCTCGATCGAGGCGGCGAACACGACGCACCGCCCCTGGACAGCGCCGTGCAGGCCGTCCGCCGCCGCGCGCAGGGCGCTCCGCGACCGCGCCGCACGGCGGGCGACGGCGTCGGTCTGCTCGGCGAGCGCGTGGGTGAGCTTTCGCGCCTGCACGATCGAGCGTCGGATCGCATCGGTCGACATCGCGGCGATGACGGCCGCACCCGGAATGGCGACGAGCGGGACGAGCGACACCGGCCAGGACGCGGGCAGGAGTGCCGTCGCCGCCGCCGAGAACAGGGCACCCGCGATGATCCAGGTCACCACGAGCACGGCTCCGCGCACCTCGGGCCGACGGCGGGCGGCGATGCGGCGGGTCGCCAGGTCGCCGGCCAGCCCCAGCGCAAGCATGAGCAGCACCGCGACGACCACCAGATACAGGGGAGCGGATTGCAGGGTGTAGGGCAGGCTCCCGACGATGTAGATGAACGCCACGGTGAACGGCGGCGGCGGGCGCAGCCGCGAGAGGAACGGCCGGGCGGCGCCGCCGGTGGGCACCGGATCGGTTCCGGCGCCGATCTCCGCCAACGGCACGGCGGCGGCATCCTCGAGCTCGTGGCTGGCGGTGCGCACGGCCGCCGAGAACCGGCGGACGTCGTCGAAGGTCGGCGCGCCGGTCGTCGTCTCGACCAGGAGCACCCGCAGGCGCGCGACGGCGAGCGCGATCGCGGAGCGCGAGCGGCGGGCGAAGTTCTCGGCCCGCCGGTCGGCCTCGCCGAGATTGGCCAGGGCGACGCGCAGGTGCCCGGCCGCATCCTGCGTCGCGGAGTAGCCGACGGTCGCCATGGCGACCAGCGAGAGCACGAGCACCCAGGTGAAGACGTTCGTCAGGATGCGGGAGAGCCAGCCCCCGACCGTCGGGTCGGGCAGGAGCAGCACGCTCAGGCCGTCGTTGATGAGGGGCCGCGCGATGCCCGCCACCACCAGGGCGGTGAGCACGAGCGCACCCCGCGCTGCCGGACGCCGCAACCGCCGCTCGCCCCAGGCGACGGGGAGGATCGCGAGGAGGAGCACGACCCATCCGAGCGCCGAGACCGCGATGGCCGGAAGGTACTCCCGCGGTGCGTCGATGCCGACGTACGCGCCCAGCAGCGTGGTGGCGATGACGAACGAGATGAGCGCCGTCCAGCCGGTGAAGAACCGGCCGCTCGACAGCGTGCTCCACCACACCCGCCGCACCATCCGCAGCACCTGTCGCGGCCGGCTGCCGCGCAGCTCCGCATAGGCCCTCGCCGGCGTCACGAGACCACCCCGCCGCGCACACCGAGCAGCGCCCGCGCGGTCAGCGACGCGGGCCGTTCGCGTGCACTGCACAGCATCGGCTCCCCAGCCGGTCGTTTCGGGACGACCAATCAGCGCACCAACTGTACCGATTCCGTACGAGTTCGTCTCCCCCGATCCAGCCGATTCACGCGGAACTGCTCACCTTCGCTCATCCCGCGCGGTGCTCCTGCTCCTGCTCCACGCCCCGCTCCCTTCCGCGCCGTGCTCCTGCTTCACGCCCCGCTCCTTTCCACGCCGCCGAGCGGAGGAGATCCAGCCAGCGGAGGACCGGATCACGGGTTCGGGTCCTCCGCCCGGCAGATCTCCTCCGCTCGATCGCGGATGAGGCGTGCGGGATGCGGGCGCGCGGCGCAGGGCGCGGGGCGCGCGGGTGCGGGGCGCGCGGCGGCGTGCGGATGCGGGGCGCGCGGCGGCGTGCGGATGCGGGGCGCGCGGCGGCGTGCGGATGCGGGGGGCGGGGCGGGTGCACGACATACGCCGAACGAGCGGAGGAGATCGAGCGAGCGAAGGACCGGATCAGGGAATCGGGTCCTCCGCCCGGCAGATCTCCTCCGCTCGATCGCGGATGAGGCGGACGCGCGTGTCAGATGGCGGCGAGCGCGGCGTCGAGGTCGGCGATCAGGTCGGCGCTGTCCTCGATGCCGACGGAGAGCCGCACGAGCTCGACCGGAACGGCGAGTTCGGTGCCGCGCACCGAGGCATGGGTCATCGCGTCCGGGTAGTTGACGAGCGACTCGACCCCGCCGAGCGACTCGGCGAGCGTGAACAGGCGCGTCGACTCGGCGAAGCGGCGGGCCGCGGCGCCGTCGGCGAGGTCGAGCGAGACGATGCCGCCGAACCCGCGCATCTGCGACGCCGCGAGCGCGTGACCGGGGTGGGATTCGAGGCCCGGGTAGTAGACGCGGGCCACCTTCTCGTGGCCGTCGAGGAAGCGGGCGACCGCCTCGCCGTTCTCGCTGTGACGCTGCATCCGGATGCCGAGGGTCTTGATGCCGCGCGTCGTCAGCCACGCGTCGAGCGGCCCCGAGACCGCTCCCCCGGCGAACTGCAGGAAGCGCACCTGCTCGGCCAGCGCGTCGTCGCTCGTGACGATCGCTCCGCCCACGACGTCCGAGTGGCCGCCGAGGTACTTGGTCGTGGAGTGGACGACCACATCCGCGCCGAGCGCGAGCGGCTGCTGCAGAGCGGGCGAGGCGAACGTGTTGTCGACCACGACGAGCGCGCCGGACTCGTGTCCGAGCCGCGCGAGGCCCGCGATGTCGCTGATCTTGAGCTGCGGGTTGGACGGCGTCTCGACCCAGAGGATCCGTGCCGGGCGCTCGGCGAGAGCGGCGGCGACGGCATCCAGATCGCTCATGTCGACGACCCGCAGGGTGACGCCCCAGGGTCCGAGGAGGCGGGCGATGAGCCGGTACGTGCCGCCGTAGACGTCGCTGCCGAGCAGCACCTCGTCGCCCGGCACCAGCACCGCGCGCAGCAGCGCGTCCTCGGCGGCCAGGCCCGAGGCGAACGAGATGCCGTGGGCGGCCCCCTCGAGCGCGGCGAGCTGCGTCTCGAGCGCGGTGCGCGTGGGGTTGCCGCTGCGGCCGTACTCGTACCCGCCGCGCAGGTTGCCGATGCCGTCCTGCGCGTAGGTCGACGAGAGGTGGATCGGGGGGATGACGGCACCGGTGGTGGGGTCGAACTCCTGCCCCGCGTGGATGGCGAGGGTGTCGAAGCCGCGGCTGGAATCGGTCATCGGTCTGCTCCTGCGGTGTCGGTGAGGTCTGCGGTGTCGTTCGGGTGGGCGGATGCGGGGGCGTCGAGGTCGTAGCCGCGCTCGCGCATCCAGTCGTCGTCGAAGATCTTGGCGAGGTAGCCGCGACCGGAGTCGGGGAGGACGACCACGACGGTCGCGTCCGCGGGGAGGTCTTTGGCCACCCGGAGGGCGGCGACCACGGCCATGCCGCTCGATCCGCCGACCAGCAGGCCCTCCTCGCGGGCGAGGCGCCGCGTCATCGCGAACGACTCGGCGTCGGAGACCCGCTCGTAGGCGTCGACCACGCTCGCGTCGAAGGTGTCGGGGTAGAAGTCCTCGCCCACGCCCTCGACGTCGTAGCCGTGCAGCGGACCGCCGGCGTAGATCGAGCCGATCGGGTCGGCGCCGGTGATGCGCACGGCGCCCTCCGAGACCTGCTTGAGGTAGCGGCCGGTTCCGCTGATGGTGCCGCCCGTGCCGATCCCGGCGACGAAGTGGGTGACGGTGCCGTCGGTGTCGCGCCAGATCTCGGGGCCCGTGGTCTCGAAGTGTCCGCGCGGGCCGTTCAGGTTGGCGAACTGGTTCGGCTTGAACGCGCCGGGGATCTCGCGGGCGAGGCGGTCGGACACGCTGTAGTAGGAGTCCGGGTGCTCGGGCGGGACCGAGGTCGGGGTCACGACGACCTCGGCGCCGTAGGCCTTCAGCACCGCCACCTTCTCGCCGGCGAACTTGTCGGGCACGACGAACACCATGCGGTAGCCGCGCTGCAGGGCGACCAGGGCGAGGCCGACGCCCGTGTTGCCGCTCGTGGGCTCCACGATCGTGCCGCCGGGACCGATCAGGCCGTCGCGCTCGGCGGCGTCGATGATGTTGCGGGCGATGCGGTCCTTGGCGGAGCCGCCGGGGTTGAGGTATTCGACCTTCGCCAGCACGGTGGCGGCGATCCCCTCCGTGACGGAGTGGAGGCGGACGAGGGGGGTGTTGCCGACGAGGTCGGCGACGCTCTGGGCGTAACGCATGGATGTGTCCTGTGTCAGGTGCCGCGCGGTCTACCCGTCGCAGCGATCGTCGGTCGGTCGGTGAGGGTGCGCGAGAGGGCGCACGGAATCACTCAGCGACAACAACGACAGGTCAGCACGCGACGAGAGTATCAGACCCCCGCGCCGCACACATCCGAGGCACATGACCCCGCGTGACGGACGACGACGTCTCATGACGGATGCGGTCGCCGCCGACTGCGGCGCCGTGGCGCAATGGGGCACCGCGGTCGTCCCGGCCTCCGCCGGCACATCCCGCACCACCCTGCATCCCGCATCCCGCACACGAGAAAGCGAGTCACGCCATGTCCGAGAAGGACCCCGCCGCCCCGAGCGACCTGCGCTCATCGGTCGACGCCTCCCGCAAGCGCAAGCGCAACATCTTCATCGGGGTCGGCGCCGTCGTCGCCGCAGCCCTCGTGGTGGGCGTCGTCGCGATCGTCGGCACCCTCACCCAGAGCGCGCCCAGCGAGGCCGCGGCCGGCGACGAGCGCCTGGCCCTACGGATCGCCACGAGCGAGGACAGCGACTTCCAGACCGCGGTCGGCGAGATCGCCGCCGACAAGGGCCTCGACGTGACCTGGGTCAACGTCGACGACTGGGTGCTGCCGAACACCGAGCTCGTCGCGGGCACCGTCGACGGCAACGCGTTCCAGCACATCCTGTACCTCTCGAACTTCAACGCGCAGAACGGCGAAGACCTGACGCCGGTGTTCTCCACCGTCATCACGCAGTGGGGCATCTTCTCGGCGACCCTCGGTGACGCCGCCGACATCCCCGACGGCGGGCGCATCGCCATCCCGGACGACCCCTCCAACGGCGGACGCGCGCTGTTCATCCTCGAGGCCGCGGGCCTGATCGAGATCGCGGATGACGCGGGCGACTTCCCGACGGTCGACGACGTCACCGACAACCCGCAGAACCTCGAGTTCGTGCCGATCGCGGCGACCACGATCCCGCAGCAGTTCGACGACCCGAGCCTCTCGGCCGTCGTGGTGGGCCTGTCGTACTTCGACCCGTCGCAGGGCATCACGGCCGACGACGCGCTGTACCTCGACGACTCGCTCGATGCGAAGAACCTGCCCTACGTCAACGTCGTCGCCAGCCGCGCCGACAACGCGGACGACCCGGCCTGGGCGATCCTCGAATCCGCCTACGCCGACGCGCGGGCGGCCGAGGCCCTCGAGAAGGAGGACAAGGGCGCGACGGTGCTCGTACAGGTCCCGGTGGAGGAGCTCCGCTCAAAGCTGGCCGACCTCGAGAAGGCCGCCGCCGCCAACGGCTGACCTCCGTCCGTCTCGCACCCGCTCGACGACCGGCACCCCGCGTGCCGGTCGTCGAGCCGCGCACGTGGATCCCGAGGAGGACCATGAGCACCGCCATCCGCTTCGAGAACGTCTCGAAGACCTTCGCCACCACCCGCGGCCGCACCCTCACCGCGCTCGACGATGTGTCGCTCACCGTCGACGCCGGCGACATCTACGGCATCGTCGGCTACTCGGGAGCAGGCAAGTCGACCCTGCTGCGCACCGTCAACGCGTTGGAGCGTCCCACGAGCGGACGCGTCTTCGTGGGAGACCAGGAGGTCTCGACCCTGGGCGGGGCGGCGCTCAGCCGGGCCCGCCAGCGCATCGGCATGATCTTCCAGCAGTTCAACCTGCTGCGCTCGCGCACCGTCTACAAGAACATCGCCTACCCGCTGCGCCTCGCCGGCCTGTCGGAGTCGGCGACCCTCGACCGCGTCGAGGAGCTGCTGGCCTTCGTGGGGCTGAGCGAGAAGGCACTGCACTACCCGTCGCAGCTCTCGGGCGGGCAGAAGCAGCGCGTCGGCATCGCCCGCGCGCTCGCCAACCGCCCGGACGTGCTCATCAGCGACGAGGCCACCAGCGCGCTCGACCCGCAGACGACGGCCGAGGTGCTGGAGCTCCTCGGCCGCATCCACGCCGAGTACGGCATCACGATCCTCGTCGTCACGCACGAGATGGATGTGATCCGCGAGGTGTGCAACAAGGTCGCCGTCATGCAGGACGGCCGGGTGGTCGAGCACGGGACGGTGTACGACCTGTTCGCGCACCCGCAGCATCCGACATCCCAGCGCTTCGTCGCCTCGGTGCTGCACCACCTGCCCTCGGCCGACACGATCCGCCGCATCCGCGCCGTGCACACGGGCCGGCTGGTGCAGCTGCACGTGGAGAACCGGGAGTCGAACGACCCGTTCCTCTCGCGGATCTCCCGCGCGCACGACGTGGACGTCAACGTCGTCTACGGCGGCGTCGACGAGCTGCAGGCACGTCTCTTCGGGAGCCTCACGGTGGAGCTGCTGGGGACGGACGAGAACGTCGACCGTGCGATCGCCGACCTCCGCGCCGCCGCGGTCGTGGCCGAATGGGAAGGGGCACGCTGATGGACGCCGACTACCTCGACGCCCTGCTGCCCCGCATCGGGCGGGCGCTGTTCGAGACGCTGCTCATGGTGAGCGTGTCGTTCGTGCTGGCGACCATCCTCGGTCTGGGACTCGGACTGCTCCTGTACGCGACCCGGCCCGGCAACCTGCTGGCCAATCGTGCCGTGTTCGGCGTGCTCAACATCGTGATCAACATCGTCCGGCCCGTGCCGTTCATCATCCTGGCGGTGTCGATCATCCCGCTCACGCGCCTGCTCATCGGCACGAGCATCGGTCCCCTCGCCGCCACCGTTCCCATCACGATCGTCGCGTCGATGGCGATCGCGCGCATCGTCGAATCGAACCTCGTGGCGGTGGACCCGGGCGCGATCGAGGCCGCCGTCGCCATGGGCGCACGGCCCGCCCGCGTGCTCTTCACGGTCGTGATCCCGGAGTCGCTGGGTCCCCTGGTGCTCGGGCTCACCTACATCGTCGTCGCGCTCGTCGACACGACGGCGGTCGCGGGGGCCATCGGCGGCGGCGGCCTGGGCGACCTGGCCATGAAGTACGGCTACCAGCGCTTCGACTGGTTCGTGATCCTCGTGATCGTCGTGATCCTCATCCTCCTGGTGCAGGCGGCGCAGCTGCTGGGCAACTGGGTCTCGCGAAAGGTGATGCACTGATGTCGGACGACTGGAACGACCTGCTGACGACCTGGGGCGCGCAGGCGGTGTCGCGCGAACGCGACCGCGACCTGCTCTTCGACGCCGTCGACGTCCTGCGCGGACGGCGCTTCGGCGCGCTGCGGCTGCCCGTCGAGTCCGGGGGCGCGGGCGCCGACCTCGCGACCGTGTTCGCCCGCCTGATCGAGCTCGCCGCGGCGGACGCCAGCCTGGCGCACCTCTGGCGCGGGCACCTCGCCTTCGTCGAGGGGCTTCGCTGGGACGGACTCGGCACGGACACCGCCCGCCGGTGGATCCCCCGGATCGCCGCCGGGGATGTCGTGGGCAACGCCTTCTCGGAGCGGCACGAGACCGCGGAGCTCACGACGCGCGTCGTGGCGCGCGGCGGTGCCCTGCGCGTCAGCGGCGTCAAGCACTACACGACAGGCTCGCTCTACGCCGACTGGGTGCACGTCGCCGCTCTCGACGACACCGACACCCGGGTGGCACTGACCGTGCCCGCCACCGCCCGCGGCGTGCGGATCGTCGACGACTGGGACGGCTTCGGGCAGCAGCTCACCGGCTCCGGCACGACGATCCTCGACGAGGTGGAGGTCGACCCCGCCGACATCCGAGCGCTCGGCCCGGACGACGAGGACCGGCACCGCTACATCGGCGGCCTCTACCAGCTGACGCTGCTGGCCGTCGTCGCCGGCATCGCCCGCCGGGCGGTCGAGGACACCGCCGCCTTCGTGCGCCCGCGCCGGCGCACGTTCGGCTTCTCGGGCGAGCATCGCCCGGCCGACGACCCGCTCGTGCAGCTCGTGCTCGGCGAGGTGAGCGCCGCCGCCGCGGCGGCACGCCGGCTCGTCCTCAGCCTCGCGGCCGACCTGGATGCCGCGGGCGCAGGCCACGACGCCGACGCCCTGGCGGCGCTCGAGCTCGAGGTATACCGCGCACAGCATACGATCACCGACTCGGTGCTGGCGGCGACCACCCGCCTGTTCGAGGTGGGAGGCGCGAGCGCGACCGGGCGCTCCCTCGCGCTCGACCGTCACTGGCGCAACGTCCGCACCATCGCCTCGCACAACCCGACCCTGCAGCGCGTCCGGGCGGTCGGACGCTTCGAGCTCGACGGCACCCCGCCCGAGTGGTCGGCGCCCGCCGCGTCGCCCGCGGACGAGGTGCGCGCATGACCGCGCCGGCGACGGTCGCCGCGTTCGCCGACGTGTTCGATGAGATCGGCGCCGGCACGGTCGAGCGCGAGCGCGAGCGTCGGCTGCCCTATGCCGAGGTCGAGCTGCTGCGCCGCGCGGGCTTCACCCGCGTCACGCTGCCCGTCTCGCACGGCGGGCGGGCCGCATCCCCGTCCGAGCTGTTCGAGCTGCTCGCCGAGCTCGCGCGGCGCGACCCGAACCTCGCCCAGCTGCTGCGCTCGCACTTCTCGTTCGTCGACCGGGCGCTGCACGCCGCCCCGGGCGCCCGCCGGGACCGGCAGCTCGCGCTCGTCGCCGACGGCTCCATCCACGGCAACGCGACCTTCGAGCGCGGACCCGCGGCGGTCGGCAGCGTCTCGACCGCGGTCACCCGGGATGCCGCGGGGCTCCGCCTCGACGGACGCAAGTTCTACTCCACCGGCACGCTCTTCGCCGACCTCGTCTCGGTGCTCGCCGAGCACGACGGCGCGCAGGTCGGCGTGATGCTCCGCACGGATGCCGAGGGCGTCGAGCGGATCGACGACTGGCGCGGGTTCGGCCAGCGTCTGACCGGGAGCGGATCGACGGTGTTCCGCAACGTCCGCGTCGACCCCGACGACATCCTGCCGCGGGATCCCGCCCGGGTCAGCCACGCGGGGGCGTTCGTGCAGCTCGTGCTGCTGGCAGCCGCCGCGGGCATCGGGCGCGCGGTGCTCGACGACGCCACGGCGTTCGTCCGCTCGCGCACGCGCGGCTTCAGCCACGGGTCGGCCCGCGCACCGCAGGACGACCCGATCGTGCAGGAGGTGGTGGGGGATGTCGCGGCGGCCTCCTTCGCCGCCGATGCCGCGTTGGCCGCCGCATCCCACGCCCTCGACCGGCACTGGCGCAACGCCCGCACCCTCGCCTCGCACAACCCCGCGCGCTACAAGGCGCGGGCGCTCGGCGAGCATCTGCTCGCGGGCACACCGCTCGCCGCCTGGTGGAGCGTCGGCGAGGTCTGAGCCGCGGGCGCGCAGCGTGAACAATGAACACAGACGCTCCGCATCCCCCGAACACGACGGATACCCATGACCGAACCGAAGAAGCTGATCCTCAACCTGTTCGAGATGAACACGGTGAGCCACATCACGCACGGCCTGTGGCGCCTGCCCGAGAACAACCGCCATCGCTACGGCGAGATCCGATACTGGCAGGAGCTCGCGCAGATCGTCGAGGACGGCGGGTTCGACGGGGTGTTCCTGGCCGACGTGGTGGGGGCGTACGACGTGTTCCGGGGCGGCCCCGAGACGGCCGTCCGCGAGGGCCTGCAGATCCCCTCGAACGACCCGCTGCTGGTCATCCCGGCGATGGCGGCCGTCACCGACCGCATCGGGTTCGGCGTCACGTTCTCCACGAGCTACGAGCCGCCGTTCGCGTTCGCGCGGCGCATGTCGACCCTCGACCAGCTCACCGCGGGTCGTGTCGGCTGGAACATCGTCACGTCGTACCTGCCGAACGCCGCGCGCAACTTCGGCCTGGCCGACCAGATCCCGCACGACACCCGGTACGAGATCGCCGACGAGTTCCTCGACGTCGTCTACAAGCTGTGGGAGGGCTCGTGGGACGACGACGCGCTCGTCTACGACCGCGACGGCGGCGTCGTGACCGACCCTGCCGGGGTGCGGTACATCGACCACGTGGGCGAGCACTTCCGAGTGGCCGGTCCGCACCTCAGCGCCCCGAGCCCGCAGCGCACCCCGGTGCTGTTCCAGGCCACCGGCTCCCCCGCCGGCATCGCGTTCGCCGGCCGCCACGCCGAGGTGGTCTTCACGGGCGGCACCTCGGCCGCGGACTTCCGCCGCAACGCGCAGGGGATGCGGGATGCCGCGACCCGCAACGGGCGCGACGGGCGCGACGGGCGCGACCTCCGCTTCCTCGTGCAGGCGGGCATCGTCGTGGGCCGCACCCAGGCCGAGGCCGACGCCAAATGGGAGCTGTACCGCGCGCGCACGAGCCTCGACGGCATCCTCGCGCACGCCAGCATGCCGCTCGATCTCACCGCCTTCCCCGGACACCTGAGCGTCGCCGAGGCGGCACGGCTCGCGGGCATGGATGCGGTGCCGCCCGGCCTCGTCGCCGAGCGCACCGTCGCCGAGACGCTCGAGGGCTTCCGGCGCGGCCGCGAGGACCGGTACTTCGTCGTGGGGACGCCCTCGGTCGTGGCCGACGAGATCGAGCGCTGGCTCGACGAGGACGGCATCGACGGCATCAATCTGCGCCAGTACCACTCGTTCGACACGGCTCGGGATGTGGCTGAACTGGTGGTGCCCGAACTGCGGCGGCGCGGCCGCATCCGCGACGGCGAGCCGGCGACCCTGCGCGAGCGCCTGTTCGGCGCCGGCCCGCACCTGCCCGATACGCACATCGCCCGGCGCTACCGCGGCGGCGCGAACCTCGACGTCCCGATCCCGCCGCTCCGCTTCGGCTGAGCCCGCGGGGGGGGCGGGGCGGGGCGGGGTGCGGCGTTGCGGGGGCGGCGGGGCGGGTTCGGCGTTCTCGGAGAATCGGCCCGTTCTCGGAGGATTCTCGCGCTCGTCTCCGAGAAACGCAGGAATCCCCGAGAACCGCGGTGACGCTGCCGGGCTGCGGCCAGTCGGCGGCGGCGCGGGCAGCGGCGCGGTCAGCGGGCGAAGACCTCGCCCCACGGCGTCGGCCCGACCGCGACCGGGCGCCCGCGACTGCGCGACCAGCGGCTCCACGAGCCCGGGAACACCCGCGCGTCGATGTCCGCGCGGCTGAGCGCGAGGGCGGTGTGGGCGGCGGCGATGCCCGAGCTGCAGTAGACGACGACCGAGCCGGATGCCGGGGCTCCTGCATCCGCCAGCGTCCGCCGCACGTCGTCCGCGGCGCGCAGTCGGCCGTCGGGGGCCACGTGGGCGAGCGTCGGCACGTTGAGGGCTCCGGGGATGTGGCCGGCCGAGGGATCGGGCGTGGGCGCGGTCCCTCGGTAGTGCTGGGGGGCGCGGGCGTCGATGAGCACACCGTCGCGCGGGGCGCGGGCGACGTCGTCGATGCTGGCCTCGCCCGGGTCGGCGTCCTCCAGCTCGACGTCACCGGGCGCGGGCTGCACGTCGCCGCCGTCGAGCAGCTGACCCGCCTCGATCCAGGCGCGCAGGCCGCCGTCGAGCACGCGGATGTCGACGCCGCGGCGGCGCAGCAACCACCACGCGCGTGCGGCGGCCACGCCGTCGTTGTCGTCGTAGGCGATCACCGTGTCACCCTGGCGGATCCCCCAGCGTCGCGCGGACTGCTCGAGGTCGGCGATGGTCGGAAGCGGATGGCGCCCCTCTTCGGGGTGACCAGGGCGGGTGAGCTCGCGCTCCAGATCGACGTAGACCGCACCGGGCAAGTGGCCCGCGAGGTACGCCGGGCGCCCCTCCGGCAGGTCGAGCCGCCACCGCACATCGAGCAGGCGGATGGGCAGCGCTCCCTCCGCCAGCGCGGCGGCGAGGGCCGCGGCGCTGACGACGGGACCGCCCGAACCTGCGTGCGTCATTCTGCGAGGATGCCCGTCCCGGCCGCCGACCGCGACGGCGGCCCGCAACATCCCGTCACCCGACGTCACGGGCGGTCACAGTCCGTACCGGCTCGGGCTCACACCCCCCATCCGCCCCTATCCGCCCGCACAACGGCGGACCGACCACCCCGACACGCCGCACGGATGCCGCCGCCACCGGAGTGTCGCCCGCCACATCCGCCGTTGTGCACGGCGACGCGAGCGCGACGCGCGCCGGGCCCGACTCACACACCCCGGGCCCGCCACCCCATCCCCGCCTCATCTCCCCGCACAACGGCGGACCGACCACCCCGACACCCCGCACGGATGCCGCCGCCACCGGGGCGTCGCCCGCCACATCCGCCGTTGTGCTCGGCGAGGCGGGCGCGACGCGCGACGCACGCCGAGCCCGACTCACCCGCCCCGGGGCCCGCCACCCCGTCCACCCCCATCCCCGCCCCCATCCGCCCCGTCCGCCTGCACAACGGCGGACCGACCACCCCGACACCCCGCACGGATGCCGCCGCCACCGGGGTGTCGCCCGCCACATCCGCCGTTGTGCACGGCACACGGGCAGGCGAGCGCGACGGGCGGGCGAGCGAGACGGGCGAGCGATGGGTTGTGCACAATTAGATTGCGTGCAATGCTTTTGGCATGACCGCGGACGACAGCAGCGAGCGCCGGGTGCTCGACGAGATGTTGTGCTTCTCGATGTATGCGGCGAGCAGGGCGACCACGCAGGCGTATCGCCGGCTGCTGCAGCCGTGGGGCCTGACGTACCCGCAGTACCTCGTGCTCGTGGAGCTGTGGTCGCGCGGCCCGCTCTCGGTGCGCGAGCTCGGTGACGACCTGGCCCTCGACTCCGGCACGCTGTCTCCGCTGCTTCGCCGCATGGATGCCGCCGGCATCCTCACCCGCCGGCGCGAGCAGAACGACGGTCGGGTGGTGACGGTTGCGCTCACCGCGCGCGGCCTCGCGCTGCGCAACGAGATGTCATCGGTTCCCGCCGAGCTCGGCCGCTGCATGGGCGTCGACCTGCCCGCCGCGCGGGCGATGGTCGAGGACCTCCGCCGGCTCACCGACACCGTGAACCGCGCGAACCTCGCCGCCGCATCCTGACCGCGCCCGCAGACCGCGCACCCGCGGACCGCGGAGCCCCGCGATCCCCAGATCCCCCACGAAAGGTGAATCCCATGGAAGCTCTCTACACCGCTGAGGCTCTCGCGACCGGCGACGGCCGCAACGGACACGTCGCCACGACCGACGGCATCCTGAACGCCGACGTCCGCGTGCCGAAGGAGATGGGCGGTGCCGGCAACGCGCTGAACCCGGAGCTCCTCTTCGCCGCCGGCTACTCGGCCTGTTTCCACAGCGCGCTGCAGTCGGTCGCGCGTGCGCAGAAGGTGGCCATCGCCGACACGAGCGTCGGTGCACGGGTACAGATCGGCCCGAACGGCGAGGGCGGGTTCCAGCTGGCCGTCGAGCTCGAGGTCGTCATCCCCGAGCTGCCGCACGACCAGGCGCAGGCCCTCGCCGACGCCGCCCACCAGGTGTGCCCGTACTCGAACGCCACCCGCGGCAACATCGAGGTCACCATCCGCGTCACCGAGGACTGACCCCTCGGCCGGGTGGGCGGCGCCCCGTCCGCCCGGCCAGCTCCGTCCGCCCGGCCAGCCCCGTCACCCCAGGACCAGCCGATACCCCATCCCGGGCTCGGTGAGCAGGTGCACGGGGTGCGCCGGATCCCGC
Source organism: Microbacterium sp. NPDC089189 (assembly GCF_040685095.1). Classification (NCBI taxonomy): domain Bacteria; kingdom Bacillati; phylum Actinomycetota; class Actinomycetes; order Micrococcales; family Microbacteriaceae; genus Microbacterium; species Microbacterium sp. NPDC089189. The sequence continues at coordinate 31,638 of NZ_JBFBHG010000007.1, read as the reverse complement.
TCGAGCTTCTTGCGCAGCTGCGACATGTAGAGCCGCAGGTATCCCGAGTCCGACACCTGCTCGCTCGCCCAGATCTCCTTCAGCAGACTCTGCCGCGTGACCAGGGCCCCCGGATGCCGGGCGAGGAACTCCAGCATGCGCCACTCGGTGGGCGTGAGGTGCACGCGCTCGCCGTCGCGGCGCACCGTCTTGGCCGCGAGGTCGAGCTCCACATCGGCGAAGCGCACGACGGGCGCATCGGGCGTGCTGGCCGTCCGCCGGCCGAGCGCGCGCAACCGCGCCAGCAGCTCGTCGATCTGGAAGGGCTTCGTGACGTAGTCGTCGGCGCCGGCATCCAGGGCGTCCACCTTGTCGGCCGACCCGGTGCGGCCCGACACGACGATGATCGGCGCTGTGGTCCAGCCGCGGAGCGCCTCGATCACCTGCACCCCGTCGAGGTGCGGCATCCCGAGATCGAGCAGGACGAGATCCGGATGGGTCTGCGCCGCGAGCGTGACCGCCGCCGCGCCGTCGGCCGCGGCCACCACGTCGTAGCCGTGCGCGGCCAGCGTGATGCGCAGCGCCCGCACCAGCTGCGGATCGTCATCGGCCACGAGGATCTTCACTCCCCCATCCTCCCGCCCGCCAGCGGCAACGCGACGACCATCGTCAGCCCGCCGCCCGGGGTGTCCTCGGCGGCGATCGAGCCGCCCATCCCCTCGGCGAACCCGCGCGACAGCGCCAGCCCCAGCCCGAGACCCGCGGTGTTGTCGGTGTCGCCCATGCGCTGGAACGGCGCGAACATGTCGCCGCGCCGCTCGGCCGGAACACCCTCGCCGCGATCCACGATCCGGATCTCGGCCAGCGCGCCCAGACTGCTCGTCGACACGAGCACCCGCCGTCCCGACGGGCTGTGGCGCACCGCGTTGGCGAGCACGTTCACCACGACGCGCTGCAGCAGCACCGGGTCGGCGGCGAGCGCGGGGAGCTCGGGATCCAGCGACAGCTCGACGGAGGCTGGCCCCAGTCCGAGCTCGTCGATCGCGGCCAGGATGACGTCGGCCGCGTCGACCGGCGCGAGCGACACCGCCAGCACGCCCGCCTGCACCCGGCTGACATCGAGCAGGTCGGTGACGAGGGCCGTGAGGGTGGCGAGGCTCTCGTCGGCCGTCGCCAGGAGCTCCGCGCGGTCGTCGGCGCTCAGCTGGCCCCCGGCCGCCCGCAGCCCGCCGAGCGCGGCGACCGCAGCCGCGAGCGGGCGTCGCAGATCGTGGCTGACCGCCGAGAGGAGGGCGGTGCGCACCTGGTCGGTCTCGGCCAGCGCGTCCGCCTCCCGCGCGGTGGCCGACAGGTCGGTGTGCTCGATGGCGGCCGCCAGCTGGGCGACGATGACATCGAGCAGTCGCCGCGCGGCCGCGTCCGGGATGCTGCCGTGCAGCTCGAGCGTGGCGCGGGGCGGTTCGCCGACGGGCAGCGACGTGAACCGGCCGCCGCGCAGCGGCTCGCCGTCCGACCACAGCACGTCGCCGTCGACGCCCACCAGACGCACCCCCGACAGCCCGAACGCCTCGCGGGTGCGACCCACGAGCGCCGGCACCGCCCCTTCTCCGCGCAGCACCGATCCCGCGATCGTCGCGAGCAGCTCGGACTCCGCCGCCGCGCGTTCGGCCCGGCGGGTGCGCCGCGCCGCCTGGTCGACGATGTAGCTCACGAGGATCGCGATGACGACGTACAGCGCGAGGGCCAGGGCGTGCAGCGGATGCGCGATCGACAGCGTGAACTCGGGCGCGACGAACAGCACGTTCAGCGTGAGCCCCGACAGCACGGCCGCGAACAGCGCCGGCCAGATGCCGCCCACGAGCGCCACGACGACCACCAGCAGCTGATAGGCGAGCACGTCGGAGGTGATCGAGTCGTCGCTGCGGAACGTGAACAGCAGCACCGACAGGAGCGGGCCGAACACGAGCGCGACGGCGAAGCCCAGGATGCGGCGCTTGAGGCTCAGTGCGCCGCGCTGCAGCCGCGGCAGCCGCAGCCGCCCGCCCGCCGCGGCGTGCGTGACCATGTGGACGTCGATGTCACCCGACTCGCGGATGACGGTGGCCCCGATCCCCGGACCCGTCAGCGCCGCGGTGAGGCGCCCGCGCCTGCTCACCCCGATGACGAGCTGCGTGGCGTTGACCGAGCGGGCGAACTCGACCAGCGCCCGCGGCACGTCGTCGCCCACCACCTGGTGGTAGGTGCCGCCGAGCGACTCGACGAGCGCGCGCTGGCGCACGAGGGCGTCGGGGCTGCCCTGGCGCAGCCCGTCCTGCGCCGACACGTGCACGGCGAGCAGTTCACCGCCCGCCGACCGCGCCGCGATGCGCGCGCCCCGCCGCAGCAGGGTCTCGCCCTCGGGGCCGCCGGTGAGCGCGACCACCACGCGCTCGCGCGCCTGCCAGGTGCCGCTGATGCCCTGTTCCGCACGGTAGGTCTGGAGCGCGCTGTCGACCTCGTCGGCGAGCCAGAGCAGGGCGAGCTCGCGGAGCGCGGTGAGGTTGCCGAGCCGGAAGTAGTTGGACAGCGCCGCATCCACCCGCTCGGCCGGGTAGACCAGACCCGCCGAGAGCCGGTCGCGCAGCGACTGCGGGGCGAGGTCGACGACCTCGATCTGCTCGGCGCGACGGATGACCGCGTCGGGGACGGTCTCGCGCTGCACGGCGCCGGTGATCCGCTCGACGACGTCGCCGAGGGACTCGATGTGCTGCACGTTGACGGTCGTGATGACGTCGATGCCGGCCGCCAGCAGCTCGTCGACGTCCTGCCAGCGCTTGGCGTTGCGCGCACCGGGCGCGTTGGTGTGGGCGAGCTCGTCGACCAGGGCGAGATCGGGATGCCGGGCGAGCACCGCATCCAGGTCCATCTCCTCGAGCACGACGCCGCGGTGCCGGTATGCGCGCCGCGGCACCTCCGCGAGCCCCGCGGTCTGGGCCGCGGTGGCCGCCCGACCGTGGGTCTCGACGACCGCGATCACGACGTCGCGCCCGTCGGCGGCCAGCCGCGCCCCCTCCTGCAGCATCTCGTAGGTCTTGCCGACCCCCGGCGCCGCCCCCAGCAGCACCCGCAGCATGCCCCGCTTCACGCGTCGCCTCGGCGATCGCGGGGCGTGCGCATCCGGCCTGCGTAGGTCACCTCAGCAGTATGCTCCCCCGCGCGGTTCACGGCGCGAGCGCGTCGAGCGCGAGGTTCAGCGCGAGCACGTTCACCCGCTCCTCACCGAGGTAGCCGAGCTCTCGCGGCGCCGTGTTCTCGGCGACGAGGGCGCGCACCTCGGATGCCGCCAGCCCCCGCTCCGCGGCGATTCGCGGCACCTGCAGCGCGGCGTAGGCGGGACTGATGTGCGGATCGAGCCCGGACGCGGATGCGGTGACCGCGTCGACGGGGACCTCGTCCGCGTCGACGCCCTCGAGAGCGGCGACGGCGGCCCGGCGCTCCTCGATGGCCGCGACCAGGTCGACGTTCTCCGGGCCGAGGTTCGAGCCGGACGACGCGCCGCCGTCGTAGCCGTCGCCCGCGGCGGAGGGGCGGGACTGGAAGTACTGCCGCAGCGGTGCGCCGTCGGCATCCGTGAAGGACTGCCCGATCAACGCGCTGCCCACGACGGCGCCCGACGACGACCGGACGAGCGAGCCGCCGGCCTGCGCGGGGGCGATGAGCTGACCGAGCCCGGTCAGCAGGGCTGTGTAGCCGATCCCCAGCACGAGGGTCGCGACGAGCATCGCGCGGACGGCGACGCCGGCCTGACGGAGGGTGGTGCGAGCGGTGGACATGTTCTCTCCTGAGTCCCGGTCAGAATCCGGGGATGAGGCTGACGACGAGGTCGATGAGCTTGATGCCGATGAAGGGCAGCGCCACACCGCCCAGGCCGTAGACGAGCAGGTTGCGGCCGAGGATCTGCGACGCGCTCGCGGCGCGGTAGCGCACCCCGCGCAGCGCCAGCGGGATCAGCACGACGATGATGACCGCGTTGAAGATGATCGCGCTCATGACCGCCGAGGCGGGCGAGCTCAGCTGCATGACGTTGAGCACGGCGAGGCCGGGGAAGACGCCCATGAACATCGCGGGGATGATCGCGAAGTACTTGGCGATGTCGTTGGCCAGCGAGAACGTCGTGAGGGCGCCGCGGGTGATCAGCAGCTGCTTGCCGATGCGCACGATGTCGATGAGCTTGGTCGGGTCGGAGTCGAGATCGACCATGTTGCCGGCCTCTTTCGCGGCCGACGTGCCCGTGTTCATCGCGACGCCCACGTCGGCCTGCGCGAGGGCGGGTGCGTCGTTGGTGCCGTCGCCCGTCATCGCGACCAGGTTGCCGCCGGCCTGCTCGCGGGTGATGAGGGCGAGCTTGTCCTCCGGCGTCGCCTCGGCCAGGTAGTCGTCGACGCCCGCCTCGGCGGCGATGGCCCGCGCGGTGAGCGGGTTGTCGCCGGTGATCATGACGGTGCGGATGCCCATCGACCGCAGCTCCTCGAATCGCTCGCGCAGCCCCTCCTTCACGATGTCCTTGAGGTGGATGACGCCGAGCACGGCGGCGGTGCCGGCGGCATCCATCGTCGCGACGACGAGCGGCGTGCCGCCGCCCTGCGAGATCAGATCGGTCTCGCTCAGCAGGGCCGCGCGGGTGACGCCCGCCAGGGGCGCCCCCGACTCCTCCGCCCAGGCGATGACCGCGCCGCTCGCGCCCTTGCGGATGCGGGTGCCGTCGGCGAGGTCCAGCCCGCTCATGCGCGTCTGCGCGGTGAAGGGCACGACGACGGCGCCGCCCGGCTCGGTGACGGCGATGTCGCGCGCGGCGGCGAGGTCGACGACCGACATGCCCTCGGGGGTCGGGTCGGCGAGCGAGGAGAGCGCCGCGGCGCGCGCGAGCTCGTCCTCCCCGACGCCGGGGAGCGCCACGAACGCCGCGGCGCGGCGGTTGCCGTAGGTGATGGTGCCGGTCTTGTCGAGCAGGAGCGTCGTGACGTCCCCCGCCGCCTCGACCGCGCGCCCCGACATCGCCAGGACGTTGCGCTGCACCAGACGATCCATGCCGGCGATGCCGATGGCCGACAGCAGCGCGCCGATCGTCGTCGGGATGAGGCACACGAGCAGCGCGATGAGCACCGGGATGCCGACGGGGGCGGCAGCGTAGGAGGCGAGGGGGTTGAGCACGAGCACGACGACCACGAAGACGATCGACAGGCTCGCCAGCAGGATGTTGAGGGCGATCTCGTTCGGGGTCTTCTGACGGCTCGCCCCCTCGACGAGCGCGATCATGCGGTCGACGAAGGTCTCCCCCGGCCGCGAGGTGATGCGCACCACGATCCGGTCGCTGAGAACGCGCGTGCCCCCGGTCACAGCGCTGCGATCGCCGCCGGACTCCCGGACGACCGGGGCGGATTCGCCCGTGATCGCGGACTCGTCGACCGTCGCGATGCCCGCCACGATGTCGCCGTCGCCCGGGATCAGCTCGCCCGCCGCGACGACGACCACATCGCCCAGCACGAGGTCGCTCGAGGGCACGGCCGTCCCGGCGGTGCGCTCGCCCGTCGGGTCGCCGACCGGGTCGTAGGCGAGCAGTCGCCGGGCCGTCGTGCTGGTGCGGGTGCTGCGCAGCGACGCCGCCTGCGCCTTGCCGCGGCCCTCCGCCACCGACTCGGCGAGGTTCGCGAACAGCACGGTCGCCCACAGCCACACGGCGATCCCCCATGTGAAGCCGGACGGCACCGCGGCGCCGCCGGAGTCCTCGGCGCCGCCCAGGAACGGCTCGACGAGCGCGATGAGCGTCGTGAGCACGGCACCCACCCACACGAGGAACATGACGGGGTTGCGCCACAGAGCCGCGGGATTGAGCTTGCGGAGCGCGCCCGGCAGAGCGGCGACGAGCGCCGCCCAGCCGAAGGGACGGGGGCGCCCCGCCGGTGAGGCGACGGGCGCCGCATCGGGGACGGGGTGCACGGTGCGAGATGACACGTCGGACATGGTCAGATCAGCCCTTCCGCCAGGGGACCCAGCGTGAGAACGGGAAAGTAGGTGAGAGCGGTGATGACCACCGCGACGACCGTGAGCAGCCCGATGAAGGACGCTCCGGTGGTCGGCAGGGTGCCGCCGGTCGACGGCACGCGCTCCTGCGCGGCGAGCGCGCCGGCCAGCGCCAGCACGAACACGATCGGCAGGAAGCGGCCGAGCAGCATCGCGATGCCGAGGGTCGTGTTGAACCAGGGCGTGTTCGCCGTGAGCCCGGCGAACGCGGAGCCGTTGTTGTTGGCCGCCGAGGTGAAGGCGTACAGCACCTCGCTGAAACCGTGCACGCCGGGATTCCAGATGGAGGTGGCCTCCACATCCGCGCGGACGACGGGGATGCCGAAGCTCAGCGCCGTGAAGCCCAGCACGAGCGTCGGTGTCACGAGGATGTAGAGGCTCGCGAGGGTGATCTCGCGCGGACCGATCTTCTTGCCGAGGTACTCGGGCGTGCGTCCCACGAGCAGGCCGCCGATGAACACGGCGATCACCGCGAGCACCAGCATCCCGTACAGCCCCGAGCCCACCCCGCCGGGTGCGACCTCGCCGAGCATCATGTTGACCATCGGGATCATGCCGCCGAGGGCGGTGTACGAGTCGTGCATCGAGTTGACGGCGCCGGTGGAGGTGAGAGTCGAGACGCCGCCGAACAGGGTGGATCCGAGGATGCCGAAGCGCTGCTCCTTGCCCTCCATCGCGCCGCCGGCCAGCCCGGGCGCGGCGCCGAGCCCCAGGGATTCGACCCAGGACAGCAGCGCGATCGAGGCGACGAAGAGGGCGCCCATGACGGCGAGGATCGCGTAGCCCTGCCGGTGGTCGCCGACCATCCGCCCGAAGGTGCGCGGCAGCGCGAAGGGGATCAGGAGCATCAGCAGCACTTCGAGGACGTTGGTGCCCGGGGTGGGGTTCTCGAAGGGGTGCGCGGAGTTGGCATTGAAGAACCCGCCGCCGTTCGTGCCGAGCAGCTTGATGGCCTCCTGCGAGGCGACGGGACCGCCGGGGATCGTCTGGGGCGCGCCGCCGAGGGTGGCGACCTCGGTGAACCCCTGGACGTTCTGCACGACGCCGGCAACGACGAGCGCGATCGCCGCGACGATCGACAACGGCAGGAGGATCCGCACGGTCGCGCGGACGAGGTCGACCCACACGTTGCCGATCGTGCGCGCGCCGCGACGGGCGAACCCCCGCACGAGGGCGATCGCGACGACCAGGCCCACGGCGGCCGAGACGAAGTTCTGCACCACGAGCCCCGCCGCCTGGACGGTGTATCCGAGCGTGACCTCGGGCGAGTACGACTGCCAGTTCGTGTTGGACACGAACGAGATCGCGGTGTTGAAGGCGAGGTGCTCGCTGGGGGCCGGCAGACCGAGCGCGAACGGGAGGAACTCCTGCCCCCGCTGCAGGAGGTAGACGAAGACCACCCCGACGAACGAGATCAGCAGGACGCCCCGCAGGTACACCTGCCAGGTCTGCTCCGCGTCGGGGTCGACGCCGATCACGCGGTACACGCCGCGCTCGACACGGCCGTTCCGGGGGGTGGTGAACACGTGCGCCATGGCATCGCCGAGCGGTCGATAGGCCAGCACGAGGATGAGGACGACGGTCGCGATCTGGAGCGCGCCGAAGAGGACGGCGAGATCCATCAGAACTTCTCCGGCTTCACGAGGGCCACGACGAGGTAGACGATGGCGGCGACGCCGACGACCGCGCAGACGAGCGAGACGATGATCATCGGTGCTCGCCCCCGCTCACCGCGTCGCGCCGCGCGGAGCCGTCCTCCGCGGGTCCGAGCTTCTCGACCCCCCGGGCGACGAGGGCGACCAGGGCGAAGAGCGCCGCTGTCGCGAGGATGTAGATCAGATCGAGCACGGAGGACTCCCTGGGACCGAGCCGCGTGTGCTGCCACGCGGGCGCCCACGTCGGGCGCACTTCTCGATCGAAGCCCTCGCGCGGGCTCCGTCTGCGCGTCCTTACGGAATCCCTACGCCCCCGGTCCGGATCCTCACGACCTCCCGACGCGCCGCGTAGATATGCACTATCGCATTGTTAGTGCAATACTGCACTTTGTGATTGATAGTGCAGATACTCCGCGGGAGCGACGTCGCCTCGAGACCGAGCGTCTGCTCGTCGCCGAGGCCCGCACCCTCGCCGCCGCGCACGGGCTCCCCGGCTTCACCGTCGAGCAGCTGTGCGAGCGCGGCGAGATCTCGCGTCGCACCTTCTTCAACTACTTCGCCTCCAAGGAGGACGCCGTCCTCGGCTTCCCCCTGCACCGGCGCGACGTCGACGCCGAACGCGCCTTCGTCGCGGGGGGGACCACCCCGCCGGGCCGCCTGTCCCCCGACCTGCTCGACGCCCTCGCGGTCCTGGTGTCGACCCGCTGGGCGACGATGGACATCGATCCGGCCAGCGCCGCCGCACTCTTCGCCGCCGTCGAACGCGAGCCCCGCCTCATCCCGCGCATGCTCGAGCACGCCGCGCACATGGAGCGCACCGACGCCCGGCTGATCGAGGAACGCGAGGGACTCGACGAGGGCGATCTGCGCGCCCGGGTCACCGCCCACATGATGGGCGCCATCGCGCGCGACACGGCCGGCGCCTTCCTCGGCCCCGACCGCGAGCACGGCCGCTCGTACGCCGACCTCTACGCCGAGCGGCTCGCCGCCGCCCGCAGCCTCTTCTCCACCCAGGACATCTCTTTGGAAGGCCCGCCCGCATGACCACCGCGCCCACCCGCGTCGCTCGCGCCGACGCTCCCCTGCTGCTCACCAAGCGGCGGATCTGGATCATCTTCTCCGCGCTCATCGCCGGGATGCTCCTGTCGAGTCTCGACCAGACGATCGTGTCGACCGCGATGCCCACCATCGTCGGGCAGCTCGGCGGTGTCGAGCACCAGGTGTGGATCACGACCGCGTACATCCTGGCCACCACGATCGTCATGCCCATCTACGGCAAATTCGGCGACGTGCTGGGCCGGCGGCGGCTGTTCCTCGTGGCGATCGCCATCTTCACGCTCGCCTCCATCGGCTGCGCCTTCGCGACCGACTTCTGGATGTTCGTGATCTTCCGCGCGATCCAGGGCCTGGGCGGCGGCGGTCTGATGATCCTGTCGCAGGCGATCATCGCCGACATCGTGCCCGCCAACGAGCGCGGCAAGTACCTCGGCCCGCTCGGCGCCGTGTTCGGCCTCTCCGCGGTCGCCGGCCCCCTGCTGGGCGGCTTCTTCGTCGATCACATGACCTGGCAGTGGGCGTTCTACATCAACATCCCGGTGGGCATCGCCGCGTTCCTCATCGCCCTGCTAGCGCTGCGCCTGCCCAACAAGCGCCGCACCAAGCCGATCGACTGGCTGGGCGTCGTCTTCCTGTCGGCGGCGACGACCTGCCTCATCATGTTCACCGACTTCGGCGGCGACCGCGAGGTCGGCTGGGGTTCGTGGATCACCTGGACGTGGGGGCTCGGCACGGCCGCCGCCGCGGGCCTGTTCATCCTCACCGAGTCGCGCGCCGCCGACCCGATCATGCCGCTGCACCTGTTCCGCAACCGCATCTTCGTCAACGCCACCGCGATCGGGCTGGCGCTCGGCATCGGCATGTTCGCCGCCATCGGCTTCGTGCCCACGTTCCTGCAGATGTCGTCGGGCACCTCCGCCGCCGCCTCGGGTCTGCTCATGCTGCCGATGATGGTCGGACTCATGGGCACCTCGATCGGCTCCGGCATCGCCATCAGCAAGACGGGCAAGTACAAGGCCTATCCGATCCTCGGCACGCTCATCACCGGGATCGCGATGGTCGCCATGACCACTCTCGCCGCCGCCACCCCGATCTGGCTCATCTGCGTCTACCTGTTCGTGTTCGGCGCCGGCCTCGGCCTGATCATGCAGGTCGTCGTCCTGGTGGTGCAGAACGCCGTGCCGCCGGCCGAGATCGGCACCGCCACCAGCGCCAACAACTACTTCCGCGAGGTGGGTGCCGCCCTCGGCACCGCCGTGTTCGGCGCGCTCTTCACCAGCCGGTTGACCGAGAACCTCACCGGTGTCTTCACGGGGGCGGGCGCGTCGGCATCCGATGCGGCCAACGCCACCTCGACGATCGATCCGGCCACCCTCAGCCAGCTGCCCGACGAGGTGCGCGAGGGCGTCGTCACCGCCTACGCCGATGCCCTCGCACCGGTGTTCTGGTACCTCGTGCCGTTCATCGCGATCGCCTTCGTCCTCGCGCTGTTCCTCAAGCAGATCCCGCTGTCGGATGTCGCCGGGCTCGTGGCCCGGGGCGAGGCCGTCGGCGGCGCGGAGGCCGAGCGCCTCGAGGCGGAACAGCTGGCCGGTGCGCGCGCGAGCGCATCCGAGTCCGCGGCCCCGACCGCGTCGGACCCCGTGCGGCAGGATGAGGGAGATGAGCGCACGCACTGACCCGGATCCCGCCGAACGCGAGGTACGCGCCGAGCGCCTCAAGGAGCGCATCTACCTGACGTTCGCGGCGCTGGCCGTCGTACTCGCCCTCGCCGCGCACGGACCGGTGGATGCGGTCTCGGCCCTGCAGACGCTGGCGGTGACCGTGTTCGGCACCCTGCTGGCGATCTTCACGGCCGACATCGTGTCGCACCTCGTCGTGCACGAGCGGATGGTGACGCGCACCGAGCTGGGGCACGCGTTCCAGACGAGCTTCGGCGCGCTGGGCGCCGTGGTCCTGCCGTTCGCGTTCCTGGCCCTCGCGGCGTTCGACGTCTGGGATCCGACGGCCGCCCTGCGCGCGTCCACGATCGCGCTGGTGCTCGCACTCGTGGTCATCGGGTTCGCGGCCGTGCGCCGGGTGCGCCTCCACTGGTGGCAGCGCCTCATCGCGCTCGGCGCGGAAGCGGTGCTGGGTCTCGCGGTCATCGGACTGCAGGTGCTCGCGCACGGCTGACGGACGCGGCGCGGGGCCGGAAGGGCGTCAGAGAGCGGGCGCGGCAGCGATCGCCGTCGGGACGGCCACGCCGCCAGCCACCTCTTCGAGAGCCGTCTTGGCGTCGGTGAGGCTCACGAACGTGCCGCGGCGGGCTCCGACGCCGTCCATCGCCTCGTACCCGTAGGGTGTCGCGGTGACGGTGCCGACGAAGCCGGCGCCCGTGTTCGCCACGTGCAGTCCCGCCTCGACCTGCACCCACAACGGGCGGCCGACCGACGGTGCGGCGACGGGGTCGAGCTGCGGGTTCACATCCTGGATTCTGCCCGCAACCGCCGACATCGGCCCGCCCTGGTCACACGCGAGCGAATCTGCTAGGCAGAATGATCTTTCGGAGGCGATTTAGTTAACCCGGTTAAGTAGCATAGTTCACCTGATCCGCCGGATACCCTGTTCTCATGGGTCAATTACTTTACGACGGCGGATCTCAGACGTTCGACGTCGATGACCGCACGTTGGCTCATCTGCGCGTGGTTTTCATGAACAAGCTGCGGCGATCCGAGCCGTTCCTGTTCCACCTGCCCGACCCCAGCAGCGTGGGCACCCGGAGCCTCTGGATCCACCCCGGCATCTCGATGGTCTTCTCGTTCTACGGCAGCCGTCAGCCCGCCATGAACCGGCAGTGGATCGACGCGATGATGACCGAGGCCAACGGCCCGCACGGTCTCTCACTGGGGCCAGAGCCCGAGGCACGCACGGAGCAGCCGGTCAGCGGCACTCTTCGTCGACCGACCGGGTGATCCGCTCGACGAAGTCGGCGACGGCCGCCGCGACGTCCGGGTCGAGCTCCTTCGAGGCTTCGCGGATGCGGGCGGTCAGCGGATCGATGTCCTCGAGGTCGGTCGACCTGTCGAAGGCGCGCACGAGCTTGCTCCGCCGATCGTCGGGATTCTCCCGCAGGGTGATCATCCCGCCGGAGTGAAGGCGATCGAGGATGCCCGTCACGGCCGCCGCGGAGATCCCGAGGTGCGACGCGATGGCGCGCGGCGTGACGGACTCCCCCTCATCGGATCGCTCGAGGATGTAGCGCATGGCGGCGCGGGCGTTCTCGCTCGGGCCGCAGTCGGTCTGACGTCGCCTCGCGAGGCTCGCCTCCGCGAGCCGCAATCGCTCGACGGCGGATGCCGCACGCTCGTGCGACTCGGTCGTGATGTCCTGCGTGTCGGTCATGACCTGCTCCCTTCGAGCGTCCGGTGTTCGGGTCCGGTCGCCACGGGCGAGACCACCCTAGAGGCTCGGGCCATGGGCGACGCTCAGGCGGCCACCACGTCCGCGCGGCGCACGTGCTCGAGAGTGAGCGCCATGCCACCCGACGAGCTCGCGGCGTGGGCGAGTTCCGTCAGGAGCTCCGGGTCGAGGGTCTCGGACTCCGCGGACTCGAAGACGAAGCGCAGCGGGATGGCCGGCTGCAGCCAGATCGTGGTGCGCCCGGGCTGTTCGTCGCCGTGCCGCCAGGACAGAGTGAAGCTCTCGTTGCGACGGAGCTTGGTCGCCGTGACGACCTTGACGTGGGCCAGAAGACGATCCGGCAGCGAGATGGGAGTTCCGCCATCGCCGTAGAACAGTGCTCCCACAAAGACCCCCCGATGTCGTCGGTTTATTACTAGCTTGTCTAGCAAGAAGTCTGTCGGCTCTTTCCTTCGCGCGCAAGTGGAGGCTGGCTGCGAGGCGACCAGGGACGCGAGGGGAAGAAGTCGTCGACGCGCAACCCCTTCGGGGCAGATTCCGTGCGGGCGTTACGATCGCCGGATGTATGTGCTCGAGGGTGGCCCGCGTTCGGGCCAGTGGGTCGATGACCTGCCCGACGGCTACACCCTGGCATCCGACGCCGCGGCGAACGGCGAACCGCTCGGGCTCGCCGACATCCCGGCCACGCTGGCCGTGTGGCGCGAGCGCCGCCCGCGACTTCGCGCACTCGGTCCGCCCTCGGGCTGACCGCCGCCCGCCCCGCGTCATCCGACGTCGATGACGATCTCGTCGCCGTGCCACCGCACGCGCCGCAGGTCGTCGACGTGGGCGTCCACGACCTCTCCCTCGAGGTGGTCGCCGACGCCGACAACGAACGCCGCGCCCGCGGCCCGCGCGGCCCGCACACCGGCCGGGGCGTCCTCGAAGACGACGCAGCGGCCCGGTGCCACACCCAGCGCCTCGGCGCCGCGGAGGTAGGGGTCGGGGTGAGGCTTGCCGCGGACGACGTCCTCCGCCGCGACGAAGGCCGGCGGCCGTCGATGGCCCGCCGCGGCGAGGCGACGCCGCGCGAGCTCGCCGATCGCAGAGGTGACCACGGCCCATCGCTCGGGCGGGATCGTGGCGGTGAGGGCCACGGCTCCGGGGATGGCGTCGGTCGCCTCGGCGCTGTCGAGCTCCGCGGCGTTGAGGGCGGTCACGGCTTCGGCCAGGCGCTCGGGCGGCACGAGCGCGGCCACGGTATCCGCGGCGCGCACTCCGTGGCTCACCTGACGCCGGAAGTCGTATCCGGGGGCGAAGTCCGCCGCCCACGCATCCCAGGCCACGGCCGCCGTCTCGAGGGAGTCGACGAGCACGCCGTCGCAATCGAACAGCACGGCATCGACGGCGAATCTGATCTCGGTCATACGTTGCTCCTCTGCAGCGCGGGGCCGGCCTTCTCGACGAGAAGACCGGCCCCGCGGGATGGTGGACGTCAGTCGGCTCGGCGGCCCTCTTCGACGGCGAGGTCGGCCTTGGCCTCGGCCTCGCGTGCCTCGGGGGTCGCCGCCTTGGCGGCCGCGGCCTTGTCACGCGAGCGCAGCACGATGGTGAGTCCGTAGAGCACCACGAGCGACAGCACGATCGTGACGATCACGGCCACCTGCGCACCGGCCAGCGAGACGCCGCCGAGGATCAGGCCGAACACGCCGTAATCCGCATCCGAGAACGTCGAGTTCGCGAACCCGATGTCACCCAGGACCGGCAGCAGCAGGAGCGGGAGGAACGTGATGGCGATACCGTTCGCGAACGCTCCCAGCACGGCGCCGCGTCGTCCGCCGACCGCGTTGCCGATCACGCCGGACGCCGCTCCGGTCATGAAGTGCGCCACGACGCCCGGGATGATGACGGTCGTTCCCATGGCGATCATCGCGAGCATGCCGACGATGCCGCCGACGAAGCTCGAGAGGAAGCCGATGAGCACGGCGTTCGGGGCGAACGGGAAGACGATCGGCACGTCGAGGGCGGGCTTGGCGTTCTTGACGAGCTTCTCCGAGATGCCCTTGAACGCCGGCACGATCTCGGCCAGCACCACGCGCACACCGGCCAGGATGATGAAGACACCCGCCGAGAAGGTGGCCGCCTGCAGCACGAGGAACACGATGAAGTTCTGGCCGCCCGACAGCTCGGACTCGATGTACGGCGCACCGGCGAACAGACCGACGATGACGTAGATCACCGCCATCGACAGCGCGACGATGACCGTCGTGTCGCGGAGGAATCCGAGCCCCTTGGGGAAGTTGATCTTCTCGGTGGATGCCGACGAGCCCTTGCCGCGCGTGGCGAGGGCGACGACACCGCTCAACGCGATGCCCAGGCCGCCGGTGTGCCCCAGGGCGACGTCGTCGGTGCCGGTGACCTTGCGCATGAACGGCTGGACGAGCGCCGGCGACACCACCATGTAGACGCCCTGCGCGATCGAGCCCCAGAGCACGACGGCCCACGGCTCGAAGCCCGCGACGGCGAGGATGACCGCGAACATCGCGGCGATGTAGAACGCCACGTGACCGGAGAGGTAGATGTACTTGAACCGCGTGGTGGCGGCCAGCACGATGTTGACGATCATGCCGAAGAAGAAGATGAGCGCCGCGGCCGAGCCGTAGTCGAGCAGCACCTGCGCGACGATGGCCTCGTTGTTGGGCACCACGCCCTGCACGTTGAACGCGTGCTGGAACATGTCGCCGAACGGGTTCAGCGCCCCGACGACGACGCCGGCACCGGCGGCCAGCACGAGGAATCCGACGAGCGTCTTGACCGTGCCCTTGAGCACGTCGCTGAAGCCCTTGCCCTGCACGGCGAGGCCGATGAGAGCGATCAGCGCGACGATGACCGCCGGCTGGGTGAAGATGTCCAGCAGGACATCGAGTACAGCATCCATCGTGGATACCGTCCTTCCCTATGACTGTGTCGGGCCGCTCAGCCGGCCGACGGAACGTTGTGACGGCGGGCGGCTTCGCCCACCTTCGTGCGGAGCTCGTTGAGGTCGATGATGCTGTCGAGGACGACCACGTCACCGAGACCCTCGGCGGCCTCGGCGATGTCGCGGCCCACGAAGATCGCGTCGGCGTCGCCGTTGGCGACCGACCCGAGGTCGGTGTGGTCCACGGTCACTCCCGTGATCTGGAGCTCCTTGAGGACCTTCTCGATGTTCATGTGGACCATGAAGCTGCTTCCGAGGCCGGTGCTGCACACGGCGAGGAACTTCGTCATTCGTCATCTCCTGTGGTGAGGACGGCCAGGGCGGCCGCGGGGGTGGTGGCCGCGAGCAGTCGCTCACGGGCGTCGTCGTCGGTGAGGAGCCCGGCCAGCGTCGACATGGTCGCGAGGTGACTCGTGTCGTCGGCGGCGGCGAGGCAGAAGAAGAGCGAGATCGGGTGCGCCTCTTCGTCGTTGAGGAGCACGGAGGGGCGCACCCAGAGGGCGGAGAGCCCGGTGCGCACGACGCCGCTCTCGGGCCGGGCATGGGCGAGCGCGATCCCGTAGCCGAGATCGATGTAGGTGCCGCCGGCGGCGATCGAGTCGAGCATCGCGTCGACGTAGGAGCGGGTGATCGCGCCGTCGGTCAGCAGCGGCTCCGACACCAGCTCGATGGCGTCACGCCATCCGGAGAGGTCGTTCGCGAAGCGCACGGTGTCGGCGGTGAGGTACGAGGTGAGCACGGGGTCTCCGTTCAGGCGTGGCGCTCGGAGCGCAGGTTGAGCGAGATCTCGCCGTTCTCGGGCGCGTGGCGCGCCGTGCCGAAGGCGATCGGGATGTCGGCGGTGTCGGCGACGGTCGAGTCGATGGTGAGGAGCCTCAGACCGGGCTCGACGGCGAGGTTCAGCGCCACTTCGGGGCTGGCCTCCTCGACGCGCACCATGAGGTCGTTGCGCGCGAACTCGACGCCGTACCGGTCGTGCAGGAACCCGAACAGCGACCCGCCCGACAGGTCGGCGGTGTAGACGTCGGGGAAGCGCGCGTGGGGCAGGTAGGTGACGACGTGCTGGTGCAGCTGGCCGTTCACGAACCGCAGTCGGATCAGCTCGACGACGCCCTCGCCCGCGCCGATGCCGAGCTGTGCGGCGATCGCGTCGGTGGCCGGCACGAGCTCTTGGCGCAGCACCCGCGTCGTGACGTCGCGCCCCATCGCGGTCTGCTGGCGGTGGAAGCCCGTGACGATGTCGGTGAAGTGCTCGGGATAGTGCACGCCCGAGCGGGGCTCGGTGACGAAGGTGCCGCGGCCGTGCTCGCGTGCCAGGCGCCCGTCCTGCACGAGGCCGTCGACCGCGTGACGCAGGGTGATGCGGCTGACCTCGAACTCGCGGCACAGTTCCGCCTCGGACGGCAGTCGTTCGCCGACGGTCATCGCCGTCACGCGCTCGAGCAGCTTGGCCCGCACGGCACGGTACTTGCTCGTCCCGTTACTCGCGTCCACTGTCGCCTCCTTGCTCGCCCTCGGCCGTCGAGGAGTGGTTATGACGTCATGATTACACGACACCCCGCAGCGGCGCAACCGAGAGATCCGTCACACAGCTGAGCTGTATTTCCGCGGATCGGTCTCGTATATTCATCATGACGTCATAACGAGTTGGAGCATTCCCCATGACTATTGCCGCATCCGAGACCACGCCCGTCGCCCCTGGTTCGCCCCTCGGCGACGACCTCGTCACGACCGCGCGCCTGCTCGCCGCCGACGCGGTGGAGCGCGCGAAGTCGGGGCACCCCGGAGCGGCGATCGCGCTCGCCCCCGTCGCGACGCTGCTGTTCCAGCGGCACCTCCGCCACGACCCGTCGCAGCCCGAGTGGGCCGGACGCGACCGCTTCGTCCTCTCGTGCGGACACGCGAGCATCCTGCTCTACACGCAGCTGTTCCTCTCCGGGTACGACGTCACGCTCGACGACCTCAAGGCCTTCCGCACGCTCGACTCCCGCACGCCCGGGCACCCGGAGTTCGGTCACACCGCGGGCGTCGAGACGACCACCGGCCCGCTGGGCCAGGGATTGGCCACCGCCGTCGGCATGGCGATGGGCTTCGCCCACGAGCGCGCCGTCTTCGACCCCGACGCCGCCCCGGGCACCTCGGTCTTCGACCGGCGCGTATGGGTCCTCGCCTCCGACGGCGACCTTCAGGAGGGCATCTCGTACGAGGCCGGAGCCCTCGCGGGACGACTGGGCCTGGACAACCTCACGGTGGTCTACGACGACAACGACATCCAGATCGAGGGCGGCACCGCGCTCACGAGCGCCGAAGACACCGCCGCCCGCTTCCGCGCCCAGGGTTGGCATGTCGAGCGGGTCGCGCTCGGCGCCGACGGCGACGTGGATGTGGCGGCGCTCGACGCCGCTCTCGCCGCCGATGCTCCGGCCGGCCGGCCGCGGCTCGTGATCCTCAAGACGCAGATCGCCTTCCCCTCGCCCGGCGCGGTCGGCACGGCCGGCTCGCACGGCGCACCCCTGGGCGCCGCCGAGGTGGCGGCGCTGCGCGGGGTGCTCGGCGTCGACTCGGCGCCGTTCGACATCGACCCCGACGTCCTCACCGTCGCCCGCGGCGTCACCACGCGGGGCCGGGCCGCACGCACAGCCTGGGAGGAGCGCTTCGCCACGTGGCAGGGCGCCGACGCCGACCGCGCCGAGGCGCATCGCCGCTTCCTCGCCCGCGACCTGCCCTCGGGCTGGGCCACGGCGCTGCCCGCCTACGAGGCCGGCACGTCCGTCTCGACGCGCGACGCCTCGGGCGCCGCCATCCAGGCCATCGCCGCCGCCGTCCCCGGGCTCTGGGGCGGCTCCGCCGACCTCGCCGAGCCCAACCGCACCGCGATCACCGGCGGCGGCTCGTTCCTGCCCGCCCACACCGGGCACGGCGATCACGCCGGCCGCAACATCCACTGGGGCGTGCGCGAACACGCCATGGCCGCCGCGATGAACGGCATCGCGTTGGCGGGCGGGTGGCGGATCTTCGCCGGGACCTTCCTCGTCTTCAGCGACTACCAGCGTCCGTCGATCCGGCTCGCGGCGCTGATGCAGCTCCCCGTCACCTACGTCTGGTCGCACGACTCGGTGGCGCTGGGTCAGGACGGCCCCACCCACCAGCCCATCGAGCACCTGGCGAGCCTGCGGGCGATCCCGGGCTTCAGCGTCGTGCGTCCCGCCGACGCCAACGAGACGGTCGCCGCCTGGGAGGCGGTGCTCGAGGCGCAGCGACCCGCGGGGCTCGTCCTCGGCCGCCAGGGCGTGCCGGTGCTCGACATTCCCGCCGAGGTCCTGCGCGAGGGCGTCCGCCGCGGCGCCTACGTCGTCTCAGACACCGAGGACGCACGCGCGGTGATCATCGCGACCGGGAGCGAGGTCGCGCTGGCGCTCGAGACGGCGCGCGTCGCCGCATCCGAGGGAATCGCCGTGCGGGTCGTCTCGATGCCCAGCCGCGAGTGGTTCCTGCGACAGGACGCCGCCTACCGCGAGAGCGTGCTGCCCGCGGCGCTGCGCGCCCGGGTGGCGGTGGAAGCGGCGTCCTCGTTCGGCTGGCACGAACTGATCGGCGACGGCGGCGCGGTCGTCGGCATCGACGAGTTCGGTCTCTCGGCCCCCGCCGATGAAGCCCTCGCCGCCCGTGGCATGACGGTCGACCGCGTGCTGGACGCCCTCCGCCGGGTGACCGCCGGCGCCTGAGCGCTAGGGCGCCTCCGGGCGCCCGGCGCCGGGCGCCGCGAGATCGTCGAGCACGCGCCCCATCAGCGCGGGCATGTCGATCGACCGGTCGTACAGCCACAGCACGCGGAGACCTTCGACGAGCGCCCAGATGAGGGTCGCCGTCTCCTGGGCGGGCAGATCGGCGCGCACCTGGCCGTCGCGCTGAGCCGCCTCGACCGCCCGGGCGGTCGCGTCGACCGATCCGCGCAGGCGGTCGCGCACGATCTCGTGCGCGAGGTGGTCGGGGTCGGCGGCCTCCGCGCCCACGCGGGTGGAGAGGTGGATGAAACCCGGTCGCGAGGCATCCGACCGGATGCCGGCGAGGACGGCCGTCCGGAGGTCGGTGTCGGGAGGCGTCGTGTCGAACTCCTCCTGCAGCTCCGCGTCGCGACGCTCGAGGACCGCGGCGAACAGGGCGTCCTTCGAGCCGAAGTAGTGGAGCAGCGCCGTCTGGCTCATGCCCACGGCATCCGCGATCTCCTTCACCGTGGTCCGGCGATACCCCTGCGTCGCCACGAGATCGAGCGCGGCCCGCAGGACCTCTTCGCGCTTGGCGCGACCTTTCGCGTACGGACCCCGGGTTGCCATGCTCCGATGCTATGCACCCGAACGGCCCCGCAGCACACACTGCGGGGCCGTTCGTTGCCGCGACCGGAGCTCCGGTGGCGGCGGTGCATCGGCGGGTGCCGAGCCCGGCCGATGATTCTCCGGCGTCTACGACGACACGGTGACGACGCTCCTGCGCTGCACGATGAGCCGGCGGGTGACCAGGAAGAGCGTTCCCGCCACGAGGAGGCCGAGGACGACATCCACCGCGATCAGACCCCACTGCCACAGCGGGACCACGCTCTGGATCTCGGCGCCCGCGGACAGTCCGTTCATCGCGTTGCTGTGCGCCACCGCGTAGGCGACGTTGTGCGCCGCCCGGACGATGTTCTGCTGCACGGTCGGCGTCAGCTCGTCGGCCGACAACGCCCACAGCTCGGCGTCGGTGTTGAGCCACAGGTCGGTTCCCGCCTCGAGCCCCTCGCGCAGGTCCTCGTAGGCGAAGACGCTGAACGAGGCCTGGTCGGTGACCACCACTCCGTTGAAGCCCCACTCGTCGCGGAGCGTGTCGGTCATGAGACCGGCGTGGCCGCCGCTCCAGCGGGCGCCGACGCGGTTCATGCTCGCCATGACACCTCGCGCATCCGCCTCGCGCACACTCGTCTCGAACGGGGCGAGGTACAGCTCGCGCGTCGACTGCTCGTCGGCGAAGACGGCGCCGCCCACGCGGTTCGCCTCCTGGTCGTTGAGCGCGAAGTGCTTGATGAACACCAGCGTGCCCTTGGCCTGGGCACCGGCGACGACCTCGGCCGACATCTGCCCCGACAGCACCGGGTCCTCCGAGAAGTACTCGAAGTTGCGACCGCTGTACGGCGAGCGGTGGATGTTCATCGACGGCGCGTACCAGCCGGCGTAACCGAGCGCCAGGCTGTCCTCGCCGATCGCATCGCCCATCTCGCGCGCCAGCTCGTCGTTCCACGAGGACGCCAGCACGATCGCGGGCGGGTAGCCCATGCCGTTCTCGCCGCCGGTGAGGGTGGCGGAGAATCCGGCGGGGCCGTCCTTGTCGACCGTGCCGGGCAGCTGGATCGACTCGACCGTGCGCGTGGCGTAGCCACCGATGCGCACGAGCTGCTCGAGCTCCTCGAGGCTGGCCTGGCCGAGCAGGGCGTCCCACAGCTCGTTGTCGTACTCCTGCCCCACGAGCATCGCGGTCGACAGCTCGCCGTACTGGTCGTCGACCGTGTCGAACGTCGGCGCCTCCGCATCCGGGTCCTCGGTGTACGAGATCTCGAGATCAGCGAGCAGCTGCTCGGGTGCCGTCCACTCGCCGTCGGCGTAGGTGGTCGGCCAGGTGCCCGACCAGTCGCTGCGGCTCAGGTAGGTGAACTCGGGGTCGTAGTGACGGATGTCGACGTCGTCGAACCGGTTCTCGATCGGGTTCCCGGTCGCCGCCGACACCGCGTAGGTCGTGGCATCGAGCGTGTCGACCGTGATCGTCTCGACGAAGGCCGCGTCGCCGTCGGCGGTCATCCCGTCGGTCGTGTCGTAGCCCTTCGCGGTGAGGATGTTGTTGAGTGCCGCATGGGCGTCCTCGCCGGCCGCGAGGCGGTACTCGCCGGCATCCACGATGTAGGTGCCGTAGCCGTCGGCGTCGTACACCTTCATGAGCTCCTTCGGCACCGTGACGGTGACGGTCTCGGAGGCGCCCGCCTCGAGCAGGCCGGTCTTGGCGTACCCGGCGAGCTCGACGGCCGGCTTCTCGATGCCGTTCTCGCGGTCGTAGTCGGTGTAGGGCGACTGCAGGTAGACCTGCACGATGTCCTTGCCGGCGGTCTCGCCGGTGTTCGCGACGGTGACCGAGACCTCGTAGGCCGCGTCCTGCTCGGTGACCGTGTAGTCCGACCACGCGAAGTCCGTGTAGGTCTCGCCGTGCCCGAAGGGGTACTGCACCTCGGCGGCGTAGTCGAACGCGTCGGCCGGCTCGGTGCCGAGCACCACGTCCTCGTAACGGGTCTCGTAGTAGGCGTAGCCGACGTAGATGCCCTCGGCGTACACGACGTACTTGTCGCCGCGGTCGACCGTGCTGTTGGTGATCGTGTAGTCGCCGAAGTTGGCGATGCTCGGCGCCGACAGCGAGTCGTAGGCGTAGGTGTCGACGAGCGCACCCGACGGCGCGACGGCGCCGGTGAGGATCTCGCCCACCGCGGTGGCGCCGGTCTGACCGAAGGTGCCGACCCAGACGGTGGCGCTGACGTCGAACTCGTCGAGGGCACCGAGCTCGACCGGGTTCTGCGTGTTGAGCAGGACGACGACCTCGTCGAAGTTCTCGTCGGCGAGCGAGAGCATGTCGCGTTCGTCGGCGTTCAGCTGGAGGTAGGTGTATCCGTCGGCGCCCGGCGTGTGCGCCAGGTCGGAGCTCTCGCCGCCGGAGCGGCCGATCACGACGACGGCGGCGTCGGCGTAGTCGCCGAAGCTCGCGATGACGTCGTCGGTGTACACCGCACGCGGCACCTCGTTGACGGCGAAGGATCCCTCGCCGTAGACGTCCGGCGTGGTCTTGCGGTAGGTCGATCCGGCACCGTCGGCGTAGAAGTCCCAGAGCACGGGGTTGACCTCGAGGCCGGCCGCGGCGAACGACTCGCCGAGGGTCGTGGCCTGCGAGGTGTCGATCGAGCCGGCGCCGCCGCCGCTGTACACGGGGTCGACCGCATCCTGCCCAAAGACGCTCACGCGGGCGTCGGCGGCCAGCGGGAGCCCGCCGTCGTTCTGCAGCAGGGTGATGCCCTCGCGCGAGATGTCGGTGGCGACGCGCGTCAGGTACTCCTGGCGGTCGGCCTCGGAGTCGAAGTCGCTCGTGAAGTAGTCGGCGTCCTCACCGTCGCCCGCGACCACGCGCTGGGTCTCCTGTCCGAGGTACACCGAGACGAGGTCGGCGTATCGGAACGCGAACAGGTTGCCGATCACGAGCGCGACGATCACGGCCGCGCTGAGGACGTAGGCGACGATCGCCCACACGAGAGGGAGACGACGAGGATTCTTCCCCGACCGGCTCGGTGGTTCCGACACGACTGTCGACATACCGGGTGCTCCTTTGCAGAGGGGCCTGCGCGCACATCGCGCCGACCGGTGCCATTCGGCTCCGCATCGAGCAAACCTGAACGTCAGTCTAATTTCAGATGTCCCGCACAAGCTGTCGTTTCGGACGGACGATTTGTCGTCCGCCGCAAGAGTCTTGTGCCCGACCTCGGCCCCGCCCTATGGTCGGGCGGCATGAAACGCTTCCGAATCACCGTCGCCAGCGCTCTCGCCGCGATCGCCCTCGTCGTCGTCCCCGCCATGTCCGCGTCCGCGGCCACTCCCCGTCACACGTGGGAGTTCCCGGAGCAGCGGGCGTGCCTCACGAAGCAGAACCAGCTGCGCAGCCTGGGATACGTGATCTTCTCGCCCTGCGAGCAGGTGTGGCGCGTTCCCTCGAACACCTACTACTACAAGATGGTCGCGTCGCTGCGTCCGGTCTGACCCTCCCCCATCCCCCCGAACGGAACGACGCCGGGAGCCCCTGTCGGGCACCCGGCGTCGTCGTCTGCGGCGTCTGCGGCGTCTGCCCCCTCAGAGTGTGGCGACGTCGATCACGAAGCGGTAGCGCACGTCCGAGCGCAGCACCCGCTCGTACGCGTCGTTGATCTGGTCGGCGCCGATCAGCTCGGTCGCCGGCGCGACACCGTGCTCGGCGCAGAAGTCGAGCATCTCCTGCGTCTCGGCGATCGACCCGATGCTCGACCCGGCGAACGAGCGGCGGTTGCCGAACAGGGTGAACACCGACACAGGAAGCGGCTGCGGCGGCGCGCCCACGTTGACCAGCGTGCCATCCAGCCGCAGGAGCTTCAGGTACGCGTTCAGATCGAGGTCCGCGCTCGAGACCGTGTTGATGATGAGGTCGAACGTGTTCGCGAGCTCGTCGAAGGTCGCCGGGTCGCTCGTGGCGAAGTAGTGCTCGGCGCCGAAGGCCAGACCGTCCTCCTGCTTCGACAGCGACTGCGACAGCACCGTGACCTCGGCCCCCTTCGCGGCGGCGATCTTGACCGCGAGATGCCCGAGCCCGCCCATCCCCACGACGGCGACCCGGGTCCCCGGACCCGCGTTCCAGTGGGTGAGCGGCGAGTAGGTCGTGATGCCGGCGCACAGCAGCGGTGCCGCCGCCTCGTACGGGATGGCCTCGGGGATCCGCAGCACGAAGTCCTTGTCGACGACGACGTGCGTCGAGTATCCGCCCTGTGTGACGGTGCCGTCGCGGTCGACCGATCCGTACGTCTGCGTGTTGCCCTTGAGGCAGTAGTTCTCCATGCCGGCCAGGCAGTTCTCGCACTCGCGGCACGAGTTCACCATGCAGCCGACGCCGACGCGGTCGCCCACGGCGAAGGTGGACACGGCGGAGCCCACCTCGACCACCTCGCCCGCGATCTCGTGCCCGACGACCTGCGGATACGACACCGGCCCCCAGTCCCCGCGGACGAGGTGGATGTCGGAGTGGCAGATGCCGGCGTAGCGGATGGCGATGAGCACGTCGTCGGGGCCGACGTCGCGGCGCTCGATCGTGGTGGGGATGAGGGGTTCGGTGGCGGAGGGGGCGGCGTACGCCTTCACGGTGAGCATGGATTCCAGGCTAGGCGCGCTCCCTGAGCGCAAGGAGTCCCTGTCAGTACACGTCTCGAGGGTCCCGTGCCCTCACTCCGCCTCATCCCGTTCATCCCGTTCGAGGATGTCGCGCAGGCGCGCGAGGTCGCCGCGGATGAGTGCGGCGTCGCGCGCCAGGTCGTCGTCGGTGACCCCGGGCAGGCGGTAGAGGGTGAAGACCACCTCGGTGCCGCCGTCGTTGCGGAGCACGCGGAGCGGATTGTGGACGACCGCCCCGTCGGGCAGCAGCACGTCGTGATCGAGGATGCCGGCCTCGACGGGTCCGACGAAGCGCACCTCGACCGTCCCCATCGGGGAGTCCGTCACCCATCGCCCGCCGTCCTCACGGATGCCGGCGCTCAGCCCCGCGGCCCACTGCGGCAGGTGGACGGGGTCGCCTGCGAACCGGGCGACGTCGGCGGGCGACCGGTCGATGTACTGCGAGATGTGCTGCGCGGGAAAGGCCATGCCCGCCATCATCCTCACCCCGCCGCCCTCCCACCACCCCACCCCCGCGCCCCGCGCCCACCCCCGCCCCTGCTCTGCGCCCCGCGCCTCGTGCTCTGGCCCCCGCCGTGTCCCTCCTCTGGCCCCCGCCGTGGCCCTGCGCCCTGGCCCTGGCCCGCCCGCGCCCCTCCCTGTCCATTCGTCGCAAAAGCAGGGTGCCGCCGCCCCGCATCCCGCTTTTGCGACGAGTAGATGCGGATGCGCTGACGCATCCCGGCTCACTCGCCGCAAAAGCAGCGTCCCCGCGCGCGGCACCCCACGTTCGTGACGAGCGAACCGGGTGACGACGCGCGACCCGGTGACGTGACAACGCGGGAGACGGTGATGTGAGTAGGCGCCGGAAGGGTGGCGTAGCGGGGCGGGAAGAGTGGCGTAGCGGGGCGGGAAGAGTGGCGTAGCGGGGCGGGAAGAGTGGCGTAGCGGGGCGGGAAGAGTGGCGTAGCGGGGCGGGATGAGGCGGGGCGGGGTCGCAGCTCGGTTCACTCGTCGCAAATGCGGGGTTTCGGCGCGCGGCACCCTGCACTCGTGACGAGTGGGCAGCGTGGAGCGGCGGGGCCCAGCCGCAGCACGATTCACTCGTCGCAAAAGCAGGGTCCCGGCGCGGGGCACCCCGCATTTGTGGCGAGCGAACATGGCAACGAGGCTCGGGGCAGCGAGGCGCGGGGCAGAGGGAGGGGCCACCAAACACGGTTCGCTCGTCGCAAATGCGGCGTATCGACGCGCGGCACCCTGCATCCGCGACGAGTGAGCCGAGTGGGGGCTCGGGGGAAACGAGAGCGAGCCGGGTGGCGGCTCGGGGGGGGGAAGCGAGAGTGACCCGAGCGGGGAGCGGGAGCGGGGAGCGGGGGGCGGGGAGCGGCCATACTGGACCGGCGGAGGCGCGTGGGCGATCCGCCGTATCGAACCGACGTCGGAGGAACCCGATGGCAGCACTCCCCTTCGCGCAGGGCATGGGCGAGTCGCGGCGTCCCACGGGCATCGTGCTCGGCACACTGGTGGTGGTCGCGATCACTGCGTGCCTGTTCCCCGCCGGCGCCCTGTGGCGCCACCTGCTGCCGGCCCCGTTCTTCGAAGCGGCCGGCGTCGCCGCCGTGACGCCGGTGTTCCTGATCGCGTGGCTGCTGCTGTGGCTCTGGCTGCGCGGCAAGGAGCAGCGCCCGTTCGCGAGCCTCGGATTCCGCCAGCCCTCGCTCGCGGCACCGCGCATCGCGCGCGGCGCCGCCATCGCGCTCGCGCAGCTCGGCGTCTACCTGGCGATCGGCGTCGCCACCGGCAACCTGGTCTTCGCGACGGCGCCGACCGGCGGGCTCGTGCACTGGTCGGCGTGGGGACTCGCCGCCATCGCGCTCGTCGCCTTCGCCGCCCAGTCGGGAGCCGAGGAGATCCTCGCCCGCGGCTACCTCGTGCAGGTCTGGTACCCGCGCACCGGCGTCATCGGGGCCGTCGTCGTCTCGGCCGCGTACTTCACGCTCGCGCACACCCCGGCGGACTCGTTCACCGTGCTGCCGATGATCGACATGACGCTCTATTCGGTGCTCGCCGTGCTGTGGGTGCTGGGCGAGCGCGGGCTCTGGGGCATCATCGGGTATCACGCCATGTGGAACTGGGCGCAGAACAGCCTGTTCGGCATCGCCGTCTCGGGCGAGCCCGCACCCTCGTCGCTCTTCGTGGTGACCCCCACCGCCGCGGCCGACACGACCGTGATCGGCGCGGACTACGGCGCCGAGGGCAGCCTGATCGATATCGGGATGCTGCTGGTGCTCATCGCGGGCGCCGTCGTCATCCTGTTGCGGCGCCGGGCCCGCGCGCGCCGCGCAGCGGAGGAGCGCTCACGCGCCTGACGATCGGCGGATGCCGGTGGCGTCAGCTCGCGGCGCTCACGCCGCCCGCACGCTGCACGAGCTCGAACGATCGGTCGAAGCAGTCGCCGAGATCGGCGTCGGCGTCCTCGGCCCAGAGCGTCCAGGCGAGCTCGGTCGCCGTGAGGGCGACGAGCGCGACGGAGAGCGCGACGGCCCGGTCGGCGATGCCCCGATCGGCGATGGCCTGAGCGAGGTCGTTGCGATGGGCCGCGCGATCGGCGGCCAGGCGGCCGCGGAGGGCGGGGATGACCCCCACCATGCGCAGCCGCGCTCGCAACCGGGCCGGTGCGACGCGGGAGGCCACGACCGTGGGCTCGAGCAGGCCACGGATCAGGTCGAGGAGCGACGTCCCCGGAGCCGGGGTGGACGCGCGGACCACGGCGGGAAGATCCTGCCGACCGACGCGCACCGCGGTGACGATGGCGTCCTCCTTGGACCCGAAGTAGCGGAAGAAGGTCGCGCGGGAGACGCCGATGCCGTGGGCGATCTCGTCGACCGTGACCTCGTCGAACCCGTTCTCGGCGCAGAAGTCCGCGGCCGCGTCGGCGAGCTCGGCGCGCAGGATCTCGCGGCTCCGCTCTCGTACGTCGTGGGACACCAGACGATCGTATCTCTGCGACGCCGTATGATTCATGAGACTTAGTCTCAGCAAAGGAGAATCGTGCCCACCGTCACGAAGCCCGCTCCTGGCCTGATCGTCGCCGTCCTGGCCCTCGCGGGCCTGGGAGCGTCGTTCATGCAGACCATCCTCATCCCCATCCAGCCCGAGCTGCCGCGCCTGCTGAGTGCGTCCAGCGACGACACTCCCTGGGTGATCACGGCGACGCTCGTGGCGGCCGCCGTCGCCACCCCCATCGCCGGACGCCTGGGCGACATGTACGGCAAACGCCGCGTCGCGATGGCCCTGCTGCTGCTCCAGGCGGTGGGCGCGATCCTGGCCGCGCTGTCGTCGACCCTCGTGCCGATGATCATCGCGCGCGTGCTGCAGGGGATGGCCGCCGGCGTCATCCCGCTCGGCATCTCGATCCTGCGCGACGTGCTACCGCCGCGGAAGCTCGGCTCGTCGATCGCCCTGGTGAGCGCGACCCTCGGCGTGGGAGGTGCGCTGGGTCTGCCGCTGAGCGCCGTGGTCGCCGAGAACCTCGACTGGCACGTCCTGTTCTGGGTCGCCGCAGGCATCGCGCTGCTCGCGTTCGCGCTCTACGCGGTCATCGTGCCGGCCAGCACGGTGCGCAATCCCGGGCGCCTCGACGTCGTCGGGATCATCGGCCTCGCCCTCGGACTCGTCGGCGTCCTCATCGCCGTCTCGCGCGGCGGGCAGTGGGGATGGGGAGACGCCCGCACCCTGGCGTTCCTCATCTCGGGCGTCGTGATCCTCCTCGCCTGGGGCGTGTATGAACTCCGCGTCGCCGAACCGCTGGTCGATCTGCGGGTCAGCGCCCGGGGCACGGTGCTGCTGACGAACCTCGCGTCGGTCGCGATGGGCTTCGCCCTGTTCGCCTCGAACGTCGTGTTCCCGCAGCTGCTGCAGCTGCCCTCCGTGACCGGGATCGGATTGGGGCTGTCGCTCACGGTCGCCGCCCTGGTGCTCGCCCCGTCGGGACTCGCGATGATGGCGATGTCGCCGGTGGCGGGGCGCCTCGAGCGTCTGCGCGGCCCCAAGCCGCTGCTCGTCGGCGGCGCCGCGGTCATCGCCGTCAGCTACGGGGCGGCGCTGGTCTTCCACACCGAGTTCTGGCAGATCCTCATCGTCAACATCCTGCTGGGCGTCGGGATCGGCCTCGGCTACGCGGCCATGCCCGCGCTCATCATGAGCGCCGTCCCGGCCACCGAGACGGGTGCGGCGAACGGGCTCAACGCCCTCATGCGCTCGCTCGGCACGAGTGTCGCGGCCGCCGTGGTGGGCGCCGTCCTCGCGCAGTCGATGACCGAGGTCGGCGGCGTCGTGGGCCCGAGCGAGGGAGGCTTCATGATCACGCTCGCGCTGGGCCTGGGCGCGGCCGTGCTCTGCCTCGTGCTGGCCGTCTTCATCCCCCGCCCGCGGAACATCGCGGATGCGGCCCTGCCCGCCGACGAGCTCGAGGACCCCCGCCCCGCACCGACGCACTGAGGCGCCAGCTCAGGCGCGGGCACGCGCTGAGGCGCCGACTCGGGCTCAGGCCCCGGAGGCGAGCCCCTCCGCGGCGGCGACACCGGAGGCGGGCGCCGCGGCGCTCTCGCGAATGACGAGCGTCGGGCGCTCCGACGAGTAGCGGGTGGTGGCGGTGCCGTCGATCTCGGCGAGGAGGAGCCCCATCCCCCGCCGGCCCATGCCGGCGAAGTCCTGGTCGACCGTGGTGAGCGGCGGCGACCAGAGCGACGCGAGGGGGTGGTCGTCGAACCCGACCACCGACACGTCGGCCGGAACCGTGCGACCGGCATCGGTCAGTCCGCGCATGACGCCCATCGCGATCTCGTCGTTACCGCAGAACACCGCCGTGACGCCGGGATCCCGCGCGAGGTCCCGGCCCACGCCCACCGCGATCCGCGGATCCCAGCCGGCGTCGTGGACGGTGGGGATGGCACGCCCGGCCTTGCGGAGCGCCCGCCGCCAGCCGGTCGTACGACCGTCCTCCTTGCGCGAGGGCGGCACGCGCACGTGGTGCACGGTGGTGTGGCCGAGCTCCAGCAGATGGTTCGTCAGCTCTTCGGCGGCGCGGGTCTCGTCGAGCACGGCCTGCGGCACCCCTGCCTCGCGCACCCCGGAGAGCGCGACCACCGGCATCCCCGCGGGCAGCCGATGGAGGGCGGCGACACCGGGCGGGTCGAACTTCAGCACGACGATGCCGGCGAGCGGCTGCCCGAGCGTGGCCGAGATCGCCTGGTCGATCTCGGCGTCCTCGGCGCTCTCGACGACCGTGATCATGACGGTGTAGCCGCTGGCGCGCGCGGCCTCTTCGACACCGCGGATCGTCTCGGCATAGCCGTACCGCGAGGTGTCGCCCGCGATGATCGCGATGACCTGCGGCTTGCGCGAGGCCAGCACGCGCGCCGCGGCGCTCGGGCGGAACTGCAGCTCGGCGATGGCCCGCTCGACGGCCTCGCGCCGGGCGTCGCTGACCTTGGCCGCCCCGGTGAGCACGCGCGAGACGGTCGGCACCGACACCCCGGCGCGCGCCGCGACATCCGCGATGGTGGCATGACGCCCCGTCCCGTCGCGTCTGTCGTCGGGAGGGAGGGTCACTTGACGGCTCCGCTGGTGATGCCGGAGATGATCTTGCGCTGCGCCACGATGAACGTGATGAGCAGCGGCAGGCTCATGAGGATGATGTAGGCGAAGATCAGATGCCAGTTCTGCAGGTACAGCCCCGAGCTCGCCACCTGGTAGAGGTTCAGCGGCAGTGTGTCCACGCGGCCCCCGATCACGAACAATGCGTAGAACACATCGTTCCAGATATAGAGGCAGATGAGGATGGTCGCCGTCGCGAGCACCGGCATGAGCAGCGGCAGGATGATCTTCACGTAGACCCGGAACGGCGACGCCCCGTCGACGCGAGCCGCTTCTTCGAGCTCCGGCGGGATGGTGCGGACGAACCCGGTGACGAAGAAGATGACGGTCGAGAGGTACATGCCCATGTACACCCCGATCATGCCCACCGCCGTTCCGGCGAGCCCGAGCTGACGCAGCAGCAGCACGATGGTCACGACGGCCGGCGGCAGGACGATGCCGCTGATGCCGAGCGCGTACACGAAGGCCAGCAGGCGCGACGAGCGGCGTCCGAGGATCCAGGCCGCCATGGAACCCAGGATGAGGACGCCCAGGACCGAGGGCACCATGACCAGCACGCTGCCGCCGAAGGCGGCGAGCATCTTGCCGTCGGTGAAGACGGTCGCGAAGTTGTCGAACAGCTGGAAGTCGCTCGGCAGCGACATGTCGGGGCGGAGCGCCTCGCCCTGGCTCTTGGACGCCGTGACGACGACGAGCCAGAACGGGATGCCGAGCAGCAGTACCGCCATGATGATCGCGACGGTCGGCTGCACGAAGCGGGCGACGCCGCGGCGCGGACGGTGCCGCGGGCGGGGCTTGCCGGTGACGATGGTGGTCGTGTCGTCGGGGGCGCCCGAGGGCGTTCCCGACGCGATGGTCGTGGTGATGCTCACAGCACGTCCTCCCGCTTGCGAAGGAACCGGATGACGGGGAAGGCCAGCACGGAGACCATGAGGAAGAGCACGAGGCTCATCGTCGTCGCCTGCGCGAACAGGCCCTGCCCGAACGTCCGGAAGATGAAGATGTTGAGGAGCTCGGTCGTGCCGCCCGGCCCGCCGGCGGTCGTCGCCTGAACGATGTCGAAGCCGTTCATCGATCCGAGGAGCGCCGTTGCGACGTTGAACGTGACGGCCGGGGCGAGCAGCGGGAACCGGATCGTGCGCAGCGTCGTCCAGAAGCCGGCACCGTCCAGCCGCGCCGCCTCCAGCACGTCGGCGCTGATGGTCTTGAGACCGGCGAGGTAGATGAGCATCGAGAGCCCCATCCACTTCCAGGCGTGGATGAGGGCGACCACCACGATGGTCCAGGTCGTGCTGCCGAGCCAGGCGATCTCGACGTCGCGGCCGAAGAAGAACCCGATGATGCCGTTGACCGCCCCATCCGGCTTGAGGATGGCCTGGAAGATGTAGCCGACGGCGAGCGCCGACATGATGACCGGCACGAAGAAGGCCACGCGGACGGCCCGGTTGATGCGGGTGTCGCGTTCGAGCAGGAGTGCGAGCCCCAAGCCGAAGACGTTCTGGAAGATCGCGACCAGCACGGCGTAGATCAGCGTCACGACGAGCGCGTTGACCAGGCTGCCGTTGGAGAAGAGGGCGACGAAGTTGTCCCACCCGACGAAGTCGATCGAGCTCTTGAAGCTGGACCAGTTCGTGAAGGCGTACACGAAGTTGTAGAGGGTCGGCACGACGAAGAACACCGTCAGCACGACCAGCGCCGGGATCAGGAACCACATCGGGTGGTCCTGCTTGGCGCGGCGCGACGGCCGGTACTCCGTGATGCCCCGCGTCTTCGCCGCTCCGCGGGAGAGGCCGAGATTCGTCGTCATGTCATCCTCACTCGGGTGGGGGCGGGCGCCGGTCCCCCGAGATCGGAAGAGCGTCGAGGAGGGAAAGAGTGTCGTTAACATTGTGTAAATCACGCTGGTAGCCCGATACTTAAA